>JAYUZL010000191.1:0-5058 GCA_043751875.1 Ferruginibacter sp. | reverse complement strand
AAGCGCAAATCAGTAGAAGTTGTACCTACAACACCCATGGCAGTTCGTAACGATAACTGTGTTGTTGCATCTGCATAACCCTGTAAGGTTGGCAAATTGCGGTAATAGATATATTGTAATCCTTCGCCACCCGGATTGGGTTCTCCTGTTTGGTATGATAACCCAAAAATTGTTTCTGCATGTCCATTCCCCCAGCCTGGTGCAGCGGAGGTAGTGTTGAAATAGTTTGAAGCAGGTGCAAGTGGAACAACATTTTGTAGCATAACAGAGTCAGCCCACCTTTCACTCTCTACCCAGTTACCATTGTATAATTGAACTCGAGAGGCCAAGGCATGTACAGCAACCTTTCGGGCTCTGTAAGCGACACCCACATTGGATAACATCGAATTTGCACTAATAACATCCTGCATTATTTGCGTATATACTTCTGCTATTGTATTGCGTTTTGGATAAGTTATAGAAGCCCCATCTATAACAGGCGCTGTAATGATGGGAACGCCTAAGTCAAAACTAGCACCGGTGCCTGAGCTTAAAAATAAAGGTGACCTTGCATAAGTTTTCACCAGATTATGGTACATTAAGGCTCTTAAAAAATAAGCTTCTCCTTTCGACTGCAATTTTTCAGCAGCTGATGATTGTGAATTATCTATAAAAGACAAGATAATATTGGCCCTGTTTATATTAGCGTATGCCTCAGCCCAAATATTAACATGAGCACCGGGCGTGTTGTTACCCTGTGTAATAAATCTATTTGTATTTCCTGTAGTAATTTCACAATTATCGGCCAACAGTTCAGGCACAACTAAAAAATCTCTACCGTAATATCCACTTGTTTGCAAAGAGTTATAAATAGCAGTTAGTGTAGCTTGTAATCCTTCTTTTGTGTTTAAAGCGAATGTTAAATCAAGGCTATTTTTTGGGGTAGTTTCTAAAGGTTTTTTACAGTTAGAAAGTAATAAAACCAATGATGCAAATATTGCAATTTTATTAAAATATTTATATCTCATAATTTATTTTTAAAATGTTACGTTGATACCAAACAGCATTTGTTTGGCTTGAGGATAAGTACCAAAATCAAAACCTTGCAATTCGGGATCAAATCCGGTGTACTTACTCCATGTTGCCAGGTTAAAACCACTTACATAAAAAGATGCTGCAGATAATTTAAGGCTATTCACTACTTCTTTGCCAAAACTATAAGTTAGGGTAACTTCCTTTAACCGAGCAAAATCTCCTCTCTCAAAAAAGCGATCGCTTGCTAAACTATTGGAGTTTGCAAATGGTTGAGTACCGCCTGCATATGGTCTTGGTACTCTTGTAATATCACCCGGCTTCTGCCATCTTTCAGTCTGAAATGCAATCTGGTTTCTGTCAAAGGTTGATCCTGCTCTTTGCAGAAAGGCTGCATCAGAATTTTGAACATAGTTACCTCCCTGATATATAAACTGGAAGCGCAATTCAAATCCTTTATACGATAGGATATTTGTCATCCCCCCATTAAAAGTAGGGTCTAAAGATCCATTTAAATAGTATCTATCTCTTAATTGAGGTTGATAAGTAATATTTCCTAAGGTGTCATAATACATTGGTCGGCCATCAGCAGGATTTACGCCTGCATATTTCTGAGTAAATATTGAATTTAACTGGTTGCCAACTTTGTATAAAGTACCAATCTGGGTTACACCGGGACCCAGAACAATTATTTTATTTTTGTTGTAAGCAAAGTTGAAGTTTGTTGACCATTTAAAATTTCTATCATTTATATTTAGTGTTCTTATTCCTACATCAATACCTTTTATTTCTGCTCTCCCAAGATTTCTGTTTATTGTAGAAAAACCACTCGTAGAAGGTATTGGAACAGCCAGTAATAACCTTTTTCTGTTAGATTTATATACGTCTACTTCCAACGATACTCTTCGGTTTAACGTAGTAATATCTACACCTGCATTATAAGATTCATTTTCTTCCCAACTAAGGTCTTTATTTTCTAATTGTATTGGAGTACCACCAGAAAGGCCCAAATACTCGCCACTTAAACCAAAAAGCCCCCTGTTACCATAAGCACCAAGAACATCCTGGCTTCCTGTTATACCATATGAAAAACGTAATTTAATGTCATTTTTTTCTTTGAAATTATGGCCAAATAATCCTTCTTCATTTGATAAGCGCCATGCAATTGAAGCAGAGGGGAAAAAGCCATATCTATTTCCTTTTCCAAATCTGGAAGATCCATCTCTGCGTCCTGTAAATGCGAGTATATATTTGTCGTTATAAGTATAGCCAAGCTTGCCAAACGTTCCTAAAAGTTTAAAATCTGAAAACCCTTCAGATGGTGCTAAGGGATTGGCAGTAGAACTTAAGGTAGTAAATTGAGGCAATGCCAAGCCTTGCCCAAAAGCCCCAAATGATGAATTTTTGTTTACCCTGTATTCGTAACCCAATAAACCACTTACCACATGTTTACGGCCACTAAACGCCTGGTTATAATTTAAAACCTGGTTTGTTTGAAAATCAGTTATTTGTCGGGAAAATTTAGAAACTGAGCCGTTGGTAGACGCACCTGAATAACGGGGATCGTTGAATTGTTTTTCTTCGGTATAATTGTAATTTGTACTAAAAGTGCTCCTAAAAGTAAAATTCCGGTTTATTTTGTATGCAAGATTAATACCCCCAACCAAACTTTTGGTATTAGACAAATTAATATCATTTTCTGTGTAAGAAAGAAAATTATCAATACCACCAAACCATGTACCAGCACCCTGTCGGCGATAGGTTATACCATCAGCCAAATAAGGTGTATTTGTTGGAAAAGATAAGAAAGAACTTCTAGCGGGGTTTCCGAAACTACCGCCATTTAAAACACCATTTTGAGTGTAACTGCTTAACGATAAGGTAGCCCCTACAGACAGTTTGCTGTCAACTTTGTGGTCTAAATTTAACCTAAAAGATCCTTTTTCAAAGTCTGATGCTACCACATGGCCTTCCATTTTATTGTAGCCACCAGACATTAAAAATGTTGTTTTTTCATTACCCCCACTAATAGATAAATCATAATTTCTTACGAACCCCTGCCTAAATCCCAAATTCTGCCAGTCAGTGTTAATTATAGGATCCACCATACCATTTTTTACTGTACCACCGGTTGCCGTCAAAAAATTTATTGTATTTGCAGCTGTGGGTCCGTAACGATTTACATTTGCTTCATAGCCTAATTGCACAGCCTGTGTAGCATCTAACACATCAAGCCTTTTAATAACCTTACTAAAACCGAGGTAAGTGCTAAAATTTATTTTTGATTTTCCCTGTTTTCCTTTTTTTGTTGTAATGATTACGACTCCATTTGCAGCCTGTGCGCCATAAATGGATGCTGTAGCAGGATCTTTTAAAACATCAATACTTTCTATATCATCTGCATTTATACCGTTTAATAAGCTGGAAGAAATTGTACCTTCAAATCCATTCCCAATGCCTAAGCCATTAGTATTTTGTGACACCAATTGAATACCGTCGATAATGTACAAAGGACTAACGTTTCCGCCAGCACCGGCAGCTATTGACGCTGCTCCACGAACTTTTACATTAATTGCGCCGCCGGGTACACCATTAAAAGAATTTATCTGAACACCGGACATTTGACCCTGCAAAGCATTTGTAAAAGCACCCACCGGTTTGTTTGCAATATCAGAACCTTTAACGCTACTCATAGGAGCTGAAATATCTCTTTTCCTTTTAGTTTCATACCCTACTACAACTATCTCATCTAATCTGGTATCTGTTGCTTTTAAAGAAATGTCAATATTTACAAGGTCACTAATTGTAGCTTTTTGAGATTCGAAACCCACACTGCTAAACAATAAAGATTTTACATTCTTACTAATTGACATGCTGTAGCTTCCATCACTGGTTGTTTTTGCACCGGTCCTACCATCAGATGCAAGTATAGAAACACCCTCAATTGGCAATCCTTTTTCATCGATTACTTTACCGGTAATTGTACGGTCCTGAGCGGCGGCATTTAGCACAAAAGCTATTACTACCATCATTGTAATGATAATTTTTCTCATTTTGTTAATTTAGTTGGTTGAAACAAATATAAACAACTATTAAAAAATGTTAAAATTATTAACAACTTTTCTTTGGGTACTGCTGCATATTAAATTTTATTGTTTAACAGTAGTTTTTGGAGCCGTTAAAATAATGAGGACCGGCAACAAAACAAGATTGGTTACTGTTGCTGTAAGGAGCGTTACTGATGTGAGCCAGCCAAGCGCGAATGTACCACCAAAGCTACTTGCGCAGAATATTATAAACCCTGCTGTAAGTACCAACGACGTATAAATAATACTTAAGCCGGTTTGGTGAATCGTACTTTTAACAGCAGAAGGAATATCGTTGCCATGTTCGGGCAGTACCTGTTTATAATTTACCAGAAACCGAATGGTTATATCAATAGCAATGCCCAATGCAACACTAAAAATTAAAACGGTTGATGGCTTTAAGGCAACACCTGCCCAACCCATAATTCCTGCTGTTACAAGTAGTGGAATTACATTTGGAATGAGGGAGCAAAGGAGTATCCTAAATGATCTAAACAGAAAAAGCATACAAAGTGCTATGAGCAAAAATGCCCACGCAATACTTTCTTTAAGCCCATTTATGATGAATTTACTTCCTTCTAAAAAAGTAATACTTGTTCCGGTAAGGGTTACTTTATAACTACTGTCAAACAACTCGTTTGATCGAGTCTGTATTTTACTTAATAACACCGGCAAGGCTTCCGTACCCACATCTGCCATACTTACACTTATACGGGTAGTTTGCGATGCTGTATCTATAAAACTCCGCAGTGTTTTAGAAAAATTATTGGCTGCTGCACCTGTATCTTTTGTTGGACGTAAATATTCACCCACAAATGCACCATCAAACGTATTTGGCATTAAATATTCGGCAGAATCTCCCTCATAAAAACCCTGCTTTGCAAACTTTAAACCTTCTGCAAGGGTTAATGGTTTTGTCATTTCTTTTTGTGCACCAATAAATTGCGCAAGTGAATCTACC
>JAYUZL010000190.1:0-10070 GCA_043751875.1 Ferruginibacter sp. | reverse complement strand
AACACTATATGCGGAGAGCTAGGGATTCGAACCCCAGGACCTGTAACAGTCAACAGTTTTCAAGACTGCCGCAATCGACCACTCTGCCAGCTCTCCGTTACAAAAATAAGGTTTCAAATTTTAAAAACAAAGGAGTTTAAAAAAATTTACAAAATACAAGTATGCTTATATTTTAAATTTTCAATTAATCAAACCAAACATTGTAAGCCGTCATTATTTATTATTTTTGTAAAACATGACACAGCTTTCTACGCTTAATAAATATTTTAAAAAATATAAGTACTCTTTCTTCCTTGGAATTATTTTTGTAATTCTAACCAATTATTTTCGGATTTTAGCGCCACAATTAACCGGCTATGTAGTAAATTCTGTAGTTACTGTTTTAAAAGGAAAAAATATTCCAACAGATGCTTCACAGCTTGCCAATTATGATTTTACTGTTAGAAAAATTATCGAATGGTTTAACCATGAAACTTTTCAGACGAAAATATTATATACAGGTTTAATTCTTATGGTCATCGCTATAATAAGTGGTTTTTTTATGTTTTTAATGCGACAGACAATTATTGTAATGAGCCGTCACATTGAGTTTGATCAGAAAAATGAAATTTTTTCGCACTATCAAAAATTGGACACCAGTTTTTATAAAACCCACAGCACGGGAGATTTAATGAACCGTATTTCTGAAGATGTTAGTAGAGTTAGAATGTACACTGGCCCTGCAATTATGTATTTTATTAACCTTGCGGCAATAATAGGATTTAGCCTTTATTTTATGATAAGGTCAGACCTAAAATTAACCTTACTTGCTTTGGGTCCTTTGCCTTTATTAGCTTTTGCCATTTATTTTGTAAACACCATCATCAATAAAAAAAGTGAACGTATTCAATCTTTATTAAGTGACCTTACCACCAATGCACAGGAATCTTATTCAGGAATTAGAGTTATAAAGTCTTTTGTACAGGAAAATGCTATGCTCAATTTTTTTAGGGTTAACAGCGAATCATACCGAAGCAATGCTTTAAGTCTTGCAAAAACGGAAGCTATTTATTTCCCCTCAATGGGGTTGCTGATTGGTCTCAGTACCTTAATTACAATTTTAGTAGGTGGGCTAGATGTTGTTCATCATGCACCTGGTGCATCGGTTGGTAAAATAGCAGAATTTGTTTTGTACATACAAATGCTCACTTTTCCTGTTAGTGCTATTGGCTGGACTGCGAGTATGACCCAGCGGGCAGTTGCTTCTCAAAAACGCATTAATGAGTTTTTATTAATTACGCCTGTTATAAAAGATAATGTAAATTCAAAAGATGTAACACTGCAAGGAAATATTAGTTTTCAAAATATCAATTTCGTTTATCCACACACAGGTATTCATGCTATAAAAGATTTTTCATTACAAATAAAAAAAGGAGAAAAAATAGCTATTATTGGTAAAACAGGCTGCGGCAAAAGTACTATTGCACAACTTATGTTAAGAATGTATGATGTGCAATCGGGCAGCCTACAGTATGATGATCAAAATATTAATAATTTAAAAACTGAATCCATCAGATCTCAAATAAGTTATGTGCCGCAGGATGTTTTTCTTTTTAGCGACAGTATAAAAAACAACATTCGTTTTGGAGAGAAAAATGCAACGGACACAGAAGTTTTTGAAGCTGCGAAACAAGCAAGTATTTTTAATGAAATAAATAGTTTTGATGAGAAATTTGATACACTTGTAGGCGAGCGTGGCGTTACTTTAAGTGGCGGCCAAAAACAACGTATTTCAATTGCAAGAGCATTAATAAAAAGACCTGAGATCGTAGTGTTTGACGATTGTTTAAGTGCGGTAGATGCAAGAACAGAGAATGAAATAATTGGAAATCTTTATAATTATTTGAAAGATAAAACAGCTGTTATAATTACGCACCGTATTTTTTCATTATTTAATTTTGATAAAATTGTGGTGATGGACGATGGTAAAATAATAGAACAGGGCACTCATGGCAGTTTAATGGCAGCAAAAGGAATCTATTTTAATATGTATCAAAAACAACAGGAAACCGATAATTTAAAGTAGGTGAGAAGTTATTTTTTTTGCGCACATAAATTTTGCTATTTCAAAAACATTTTTATCTTTGTTACCTATCTATTCACTAAATAATTAAAACAAAATAACTACAGTGGCGTACGAACAAAACGAGAACAACGACAGAAAACAGGAAAGTGTTTACAGTAAAAGAATTAAAGCGGGCAAACGCAGAACCTATTTTTTTGATGTTAGAGAAACCCGTGGCAGTGATTTCTATTTAACTATCACTGAGAGCCGTAAAAGATTTGATTCAGATGGTTATGACCGTCATAAAATTTTTGTGTACAAAGAAGATTTTAATAAATTTATTAAAGGATTGACTGAAGCGGTAGATTATGTAAAAACAGAATTAATGCCTGACTTTGATTTTGATGCATTTAACCATGATACTCCTTATGAGGGTGATGAACAAAACCAAACTCCCTCAACAGTTACAGAATCGGTTCCATCAATGAATGCAGA
Source organism: Ferruginibacter sp. (assembly GCA_043751875.1). Lineage (GTDB taxonomy): Bacteria > Bacteroidota > Bacteroidia > Chitinophagales > Chitinophagaceae > Ferruginibacter. The sequence goes on along the minus strand of JAYUZL010000190.1, from coordinate 7,531 downwards.
TGTGGAAGAAATTGTTGAAAAGCCCACTGAACCGGTTAAAGCTCCCCAAGAACCCGCAGCCCCATTAGATAATGGAAGCACTGAAGAAGTTGATAAATGGTAAAAAAATATTCATAAAATAAAAACCTCCGTGATGAAGGTTTTTATTTTGACTCAACAATTATTTTATTAGATATTCTAACAGCATGAATAATAAAATGCTGGTTAAGATCTTACTAAATTACAATTTCCTTAGTTTTTTGAAAGCATTTATTAAACCATTTGTACTGCTATCATGGGTTGTAATAATATTTTCATTTACCAACTCTTCCTGGATATTAACTGCTAATTTCTTTCCTAGTTCAACTCCCCACTGATCAAAACTGTAAATATTCCAAATTACTCCCTGTACAAAAATTTTATGTTCATAAAAAGCTACTATTTGACCAAGTGTAAAAGGTGTAATGATATCAATTAAAAAAGAATTGCTAGGTCTGTTACCTTCAAAAACCCTGTATGGATTTTCATTACCTGATCCATTCATCAAGGCCTCTGGCTGTGCAAAAAAATTACTCATTAATTTCATGTGATGATCGCCGATAGGGTTATGGCTTATTGCTGCGGCAATAAAATCTGCAGGTATTAACTCAGTACCCTGGTGCAGCAACTGGTAAAATGCATGTTGACCATTTGTGCCGGGCTCTCCCCAAATAACGCCCCCTGTATTATAATTGGTAATCTGTCCATTTCTATCAACATGCTTGCCGTTGCTTTCCATATTTCCTTGCTGAAAATAAGCGGCAAACCTATGAAGATATTGATCGTAAGGTAAAATTACTTCACTAGTAGTTCCATAAAAATTTCTATACCAAATACCAATAAGTGCCATTAGTACCGGTATATTTTTTTCGAAAGAAGTTGTTTTAAAATGCTGGTCACTTTCGTGAGCACCTTTTAGTAAATCTTCAAAATTATTATAGCCAATCGTTGCAGCAATACTTAAACCTATTGCACTCCAAAAACTATAACGGCCTCCCACCCAATCCCAAAAAACAAACATATTTTTGGCATCAATACCAAAACTTATCACTTCTTTTTTATTGGTGCTTAGTGCTACAAAATGTTTGGCAATATCTTTTTCGCTACCCCCGTTTTGCAGAAACCAATTGCGTGCAGAATGTGCATTTGTCATGGTTTCCTGCGTAGTAAATGTTTTACTAGCAATTAAAAAAATAGTTTCTTCAGCATTGATTTTTTTTAATGTTTCAGCAATATGTGTTCCATCAACATTGCTTACAAAGTATGGTTGTATTCCTTCTACCCAATATGGTTTTAATGCTTCTGTTACCATTACAGGACCTAGATCACTACCTCCAATACCAATATTGACGATATACTTAATTTTTTTACCTGTATAGCCAGTCCATTTCCCTGAATGAATATCATTGCAAAAGGTTTTCATTTGTTGCAACACTTCATTAATTTCCGGCATCACATCTTTTCCTTCAAAATAGGCTGGGTTGCCTGAAAAATTACGTAGCGCTGTGTGAAGAACTGCACGATTTTCTGTTTGATTTATTTTTTCACCTTCAAACATCGCACTTATAGCCTCGTTCAGTTTACATTCTTTTGCCAGATCAATTAAATTGGAAAGTATTTCGTCATCAATCATATTTTTTGAATAATCAAATAAAATATGATCAGATTGGATAGAATAGTTTTGAAAACGACTGCTGTCTTTTTGAAACAGGTCAACAATTTTTGTATCTTTTTTATTTTGATAATTGGCTGTAAGTTTTTCCCATGCTTCAGTTTTTGTGGGATTTACTATTGGAAACATAAAAACTCATTTTGAGGTAATAAAAAAATCTAATTGATGTGTTAAATTTTAAAAAGCAGCTATCGTTTCTAAAAGATCACTCATCATTTCATGGCTAACATCTAAATGTGTTACCATTCTAACCTGCGTTTTAGAAATTGGCAAACATAACACACCAAATTCTTTCATTCTGTCGCAAAATTTAGCTGCTGCATTTTCACCCAAAACCTCGAATATTACAATATTCGTTTCTACAGGCATCATTTTGCCGGTAAAATCTTTAAGAAGCAGGGCTTCTGCAATCTGCTTTGCGTGATGATGGTCTGTAGTAAGTCTTTCCACATTGTTGTGCAAAGCAAATAACCCGGCTGCGGCAATGTAACCTGCCTGCCTCATTCCACCTCCCATTACCTTTCTTACCCTCCTTGCTTTTTTTATAAAATCAGCTTTTCCTAACAAAACACTTCCAATCGGCGTACCTAAGCCTTTGCTCAAACAGATTGATATACTGTCAAATATTTCTCCATATTCTTTGGGATGTTGTTTTTTAGCCACAAGCGCATTAAAAAGCCTTGCTCCATCTAAATGCAGTTTTAAGCCATGCTCGGTACAGACTTCTTTTATTTGTAAAACATCTTCTATTTCATAACAACTTCCGCCACCACGGTTACCGGTATTTTCCAACACTACCAAAGAGGAATGTGCCTTGTGTACGTCATCAGGGTTTATAGAAGCGGCAACATCTTCAGCACTAATTAAACCTCTAACGCCATTGATTGTTTTTACCTGGCAACCACTGTTAAAAGCAATTCCGCCACCTTCGTAAATATAAACATGGCTTATTTTATCACAAATTACTTCATCACCTGGTTGGGTATGGCATTTAATAGCTATCTGGTTTGTCATTGTGCCGGTGGGGCAAAATACAGCAGCCTTCATACCAAAAAGATCAGCACAATATTTTTCTAGTTCGTTCACAGTCGGGTCTTCGCCGAAAACATCATCGCCAACTTTGGCATCAAACATTGCCTTCAACATATCAGGAGAAGGTTTGGTAAAAGTATCCGAGCGTAAATCTATCATACAGCAAATGTAAAAAAGAGAATGAGTAAAGGGGAAGATTTTTTTAGGTTTAAGTTTTAATGCTGATAATAATTTTATTAATCTTAGCATTAAGGATTAAAAAGTCGGGTATTTTATTTTAGCACGGTTTTTGTATATACAAATTTTCTCAATTAACAAAATTTATTTCATGATTTTCTTTGCGAGGTAGCAAAAATGCTGTAATTTGCATTGCAATTCCGTACACAACGTACTTCACCCAAGATTTTAAATTAAACAATGAGGCAATTAAAAATAGCAACCCAGATAACCAATCGTGATTCTCAAGCTGTTGAGAAATATCTGCAGGAAATTTCAAAAATATCAATGATTACACCAGAGGAAGAAACAATCCTTGCTCAAAAAATTAAAATGGGTGACCAACGTGCCCTTGATAAACTTGTACAGGCTAATCTACGTTTTGTGGTTTCTGTAGCGAAACAATACCAACACCAGGGGCTGTCTTTATCAGATTTAATAAACGAAGGGAATCTTGGTTTAATAAAAGCAGCCCAGCGTTTTGATGAAACGAAAGGTTTTAAATTTATATCTTATGCTGTTTGGTGGATTCGTCAGTCAATTTTACAGGCTCTAGCTGAACAAGGTCGTTTGGTGCGTTTACCTCAAAATAAAATCGGTACTTATAACAAGGCAAACAAAGCTTATATGGCTTTTGAACAGGAGCATGAGCGTGAGCCTTCCACAGAAGAACTTGCAGAATTACTCGAAATGAGTGAAACCGAAATCAATAATATTTTTCAAAGCAATACCCGCCATACTTCTTTAGATGCACCGGTGCATGAAGCAGAAGATGTGGCAATGGGAGATTTATTAAAGGGTGGCTCTGAAACTGATGAAGACGTAATGCATGATTCTTTAAAAAATGAGATTCGCAGAGTGCTTAAATCATTGAGTCCGAGGGAAGCAGAGATAGTTAATGCATATTTTGGTTTAGATGGTGAAAACGGTGTTACAATCGAACAAATTGGACACAAATATGATCTTACAAAAGAACGGATTCGCCAGATAAAAGAAAGAGCAATAAAGCGTTTACAAAAAGCAAGATACAGCGGTGCTTTAAAAGCATATCTAGGTTAAAAAATTTTAAATGAAATGTTTATAATAGCCCTCTTGAATTTATTTTCAGGAGGATTTTTTTTAATCATACTTTATTAAACAGGAATATAAATGGCCACAACGGTACCTTTTCCGGGGGCACTTGTAAAGTCTACCGTTCCTTTTAGAAATTCAACCCTTGTAATAATATTTTTCAAACCAATTCCATCATTGTAAGTGTTATTAACTTCAAACCCTTTCCCATTATCCTCAACAGTAACTGTGATTTCGTTTGATTCTCTTACTAAAGAAATATCTAATACACTTGCTTCGGAATGCTTAATGACGTTATTTACACATTCCTGTATTACTCTATAAAGGACTGTTTCAATTCTGGTATCAAAAGGTTCTTCAAAACCCTCGCTGTGTAAGTAAACTTTTAATGTTTTGTTATCAAGCTTACTGATAAATTCATTAATGGCGTCTGATAAATTATTTTTTAAAAGTGCGTTGGGCATCATATTATGGGAAACTGATCTAACTTCTTTACAACCTGAATCTACCAACGAAATAATTTTTTCAAAATATTGGCGCTGTTCGTTGGTATCAAATTTTGTATGATGTTCGTAGGCAGACAGATTCATTTTTGCCGCACTCATAATTTGCCCAACTCCATCGTGCAGATCTGTAGCAATTCTTTTCCTTTCAGCTTCTTCAGCATCCATTACAGCTTTTACTGCATTCTCCTGTTGTCTTAAGCTTTCAGCCTGCATTTTAGCTTCTTGTCGCCATTTGTATCTGCGATATTGCGTATACGCTAAAAGAGAACCCAGAATTACCAATATTATTGCTGCAATCAAAATGGTATTTTGAAGGACGATGTGATTCTTTTGTTCCTGAATTGTTCTTTCCTTTTTTTCAGTCTCGTACTTTGTATTTAATTCTTCTATTTTTTTTGTTTTTTCGATATTGTATATACTATCGTTTATAGATGTTTTTAATTTTTGGTAACTGAGTGCTTTTTGGTATTCCTCTTGTGCCTCAGCAATTTTTGCGAGAACATCAAAATTATTTCCTCTTAATTCGGGATATCCCATTTTCACAGCAATACTATTACTTGAATCGAAATATAATTTTGCTTTTTCAAATTGTTTTGATGAGAAATAGGTAGTTCCAATGTCTGAATAATTTAATGCCAGTGAAAGGCCATCATTCATTTTTTTTCGAAAAGATAAGGACTGCTTTAAGTATTCCTCAGCTATTTTAAAATTATTTTGAAGCGTGTACACGCCGGCAAGATTACTGAGTGCATAACAAATCCCAATTGTATCTTTTCTTTTTTCGTCAATCTTTAATGAAATGGTATATCGTTCTGAAGCTTCTTTGTATTTTTCCTGATATTCAAATACTACACCTGATTCGTTGTTTATCATCGCAATACCTGCCGAATCATTCAATTCCTCAAAAATCGACATTGCCTCATCATAGTTTTTGAGCGAACGGGTTAGATCTCTTGTTTTGCGGTAAAGTTTTGCCAATGCGTTGTAACTGTCTGCTAAATTCTGTCTGCTATTTAATTCTTCAAATATTTTAATTGAGCCATAAAAATAGACGGCGGCTTCATTGTAATTTCCTTTAAAATAAAAAGACTGACCAATCTGTCTCTTCAATATGCCTACAGATACAGAATCTCCTTGTTTAACAGCTATCAAAATGCCTTCCGACGCAATACTAATTACGTCATCAAAATTTTGTTTTCCAACCGTTTCACCAAAAAATATATAGGCTTTTATTTTTTGATCATAAAGGTCTTTTTTATGCAAAATTTTGAAACTTTCAATATTAAACTGAGCAGTTGTTCTTACGAAAAAAAAGAAAATACAAAAAGAAGGAATATAAATGTACCTGGAAAATTTTTTCATAAACCAAATTGGTTGAGACACTATTACCACCAAATTTATATATACTAAATGGTTTATTTAAAATGATTTATAAAAAACCGAATGTAGGGTGTATAAACGAGTGTTATAAAGTTTAACTTTACCTAGTTATCAAAAATTATAAAAAAATTGAGCTTACGATCTGGTTCAAAATGTTCATGAAAAAATCTCCGATATCATGTCTAATAATACCAAAGGCTCAAGGCGCTGCTAGGTCAGTATGACGGTGCATCTATATCGGGAAATAAAATGCCGCCGGATCTTTCCCGCTTTGCAAAAGGCACTTATTTTATTAAGGTTCGAACCGCTAACACTCAATTGTACTATGCTTTTAGTGCTTAAATAAAAAATTTCTCTTCCTACACCTAAGATCAGGGCTGCCTTTTAGCGACCCTTATCGTTTGATTGAATTGCAGTAGATTTGCAGTGATAATAAAAGACAAAAAAAGGATGAAATTGAAATTTTGTGTGTTGGTTTTAGCTGTGATTTTTATGTCTGCCTGTGAAAAAGATGTTTCCTTAAAATTGAATGATGCCGTTCCACTTCTTGTGGTCGATGGAAAAATTGAAGACGGTCAACCTCCAATAATAGTACTAACAAAAAGCCTTGGTTATTTCAGTAAAATTAATCCACAAATTTTAGCAAGTTCGTTCTTACGAAATGCTGAAGTATTTCTTTCTAACGGAGTTACAACACACAAATTAAAAGAATATTCTACGCCACTAGCTCCGGGGTTAATAGGTTATTTTTACAGCAACGATATTTTAAGTCCTTCAACTGCTTTTTTAGGCGAATTAAATAAAACATACACCTTAAAAGTTGTAGCAGAGGGGAGGGAATATACTTCAACCACTCATATCCCTACAAACGCTATCACGCTCGATTCAATTTATACACTTACAGCTCCTTTAAATTCTGATACAGCAAAAAGAGTTTTATTGTTAAAATCAACTGACCCAAAAGGGCTAGGTAATTACGGCAGGTATTTTACAAAGAAAAACAGCGGACAGTTTTTACCGGGAGAAAATTCTGTTTTTGACGACCAGGTAATTGATGGATCAACTTTTACTGTGCAGTTGCCGCAAGGTATTGACAGAAATAATCGACAAAAATTAGATAGTAATTTCTTTAGACGTGGCGATACCATTACTTTAAAATATTGTAATATACCACAGTCTACTTTTGTATTTTGGAGCACTTGGGAATTTGCATTTCAGGGAATAGGCAATCCGTTTGCACAACCCAATAAAGTTTTAGGCAATATTTCAAACGGAGCTCTTGGTTCGTTTTGTGGATATGCTGTTAAATACAAGACAATTATATCTCAATGAAATTTAATTTTTTAAACAAAAAATAAAGATGGAAAGTACAGCAGAAAAAGTAAGTTGTTTAATTATCGGATCGGGTCCTGCAGGCTACACAGCAGCAATTTATGCAGCAAGGGCGAACATGAAACCATTGTTATATCAAGGTATTCAGCCGGGAGGCCAGTTAACTATTACCACAGAAGTAGAAAATTATCCAGGTTATCCAGATGGAATACAGGGGCCTGAAATGATGGAACATTTTGAAAAACAGGCAAAACGAATGGGTACCGATATTCGTTACGGGCTTGCAACAAAAGTAGATTTTGGT
>JAYUZL010000189.1:0-2548 GCA_043751875.1 Ferruginibacter sp. | reverse complement strand
CAGGGCGAAGTTGTTTTAAAAGATTTTTTTACTACCAACATGGTTAAAAGTTTTGATGTAATTCATAAAGGAGAAAATGCTGGTTCTCAATATTGCATTGGTACACTTGTAACGAAAGGGGGAAGTTTCCGGACAACCATATTTATGAAACAAAAAGGAGATCAGCAGGTACTGCAGGAACTACGTTTCGAAAATCATTAATCTGCCATTTATTATTGTTACAAACAATAGCACATCAACCCTGTAAGAGTTTTTCTTTTACAGGTTTTTTATTTTTTACATTTGCCTCTTATGAATTACAACGATCAATTGGAAGTATTAATCAAAAATGCGCTGGCAGAAGATATTGGTGATGGAGATCACTCAACATTATCTTGTATTGATGCAAATGCCAAAGGTAAAGCGGTATTGAAAGTAAAAGAAGATGGCCTGTTGGCAGGAATAAAGGTGGCAGAAAAGATATTTAGATTTATGCAGCCTGATGTTATTTTCACAACTTTAAAAAGCGATGGAGAGGTAATGCAGTATGGTGAAACGGCTTTTAATGTAGAGGCCAATGTGCATACCATTCTAAAAACGGAAAGATTGGTATTAAATACGATGCAGCGCATGAGTGGCATAGCTACCCTTACTAAAATTTATGTGGATAAATTAAAAGGATACGAGACAAAATTGCTGGATACAAGAAAAACAACGCCTAATTTTCGTTTGCTTGAAAAAGAAGCAGTACGTATTGGCGGTGGTGTTAATCATCGTTTTGGTTTGTATGATATGATTATGCTGAAAGACAATCATATTGATTATTGCGGCGGTATTGAAAAGGCTATCAACAAAGCATGCAATTATGTACAAACTGCAAAACCAGGATTAAAAATTGAAGTAGAAACCAGGAGTATTGATGATGTAAAAAAAGTAATGGCAGTCGGTAAAATAAACAGGATCATGCTAGATAATTTTACGCCCCAATTAATTGCTGAGGCATTAAAAATTATTAACGGACAGTATGAAACGGAGGCCAGTGGCGGAATTAACCTAAACAATATTGAAGTGTATGCAGCAACCGGGGTTGATTTCATTTCAAGTGGTGCTATTATTCACCAGGCAAGAAGTTTGGATTTAAGTTTGAAGGCCTCCCTTTCCTCCAACGGAAAATAGCTGGCTCATTAGTATTTTGGAGACCTCTATCAATTTGCCAGCATAAAAAACCTTCTTTTAACAGGGGGAGGGAGAGGCTGACACAAATCTTTAATTGAAATTACAGGTGATGAAGAAATAATATTTTGACACAAAAAAAAGATCATGGCACAAAAAAAAATAAACTCTTTTGGCGGATTGGTGTATTCAACTGATCCAAATTTTAAACCTGGAGAAGACTGCATTGAAGAAGAAGAAACAATATTACCTGCTCAACAAAAAATAAAAATAAGGTTAGATAAAAAACACCGGGCAGGAAAGGCAGTTACTTTAGTAGAAGGCTTCAGAGGCAAAGAAATTGACAAGGAGGAGCTTGGTAAAAAAATAAAAACTTTTTGCGGAACAGGTGGTTCAGTAAAGGAGGGAGAAATAATTGTTCAAGGCGATAACAGGGATAAAGTGTTGCAATGGTTGCAAAAAAATGGGTACACCAGTGCCAAAAAAATTGGATGAATTTATAAAGTTTTATAGCTGAGCATCATTGGAAGATACTTCAGTCCTAAACACTCCGCCTGGCATTTTTTCATTTGCTCAATGATGGCATTTGCTGCCGCACTGCTCATGTTAATCAAAGGTTGTCTTCGGGGATCAAAAACTTCTGGAAGCCCACTAAAACTAATACCTGAATGAATGCACAATTCAGGCTACTGACAAGATGGTAACTTCTTCGTTTTAAATAATGGTGTATTTTTATCTGCAGGTTTTTATTAACAGATTATCTTGTTACAATTTATAACAATAGGTTAAAAATTAAGTTATTTTTACACAAAGCAAACGGACAAAATGATCTCAAAAATATCAGAAGGAATTACAGTGAGTGTAGAAACGTTTTATCAGTCTGAATACAGTAACCCTTCGGAGAGCGAATTTATGTTTGCTTATCGCATCACTATTCAAAATAGTAATAGCTACCCCGTAAAATTATTACGCAGACACTGGTATATTTATGATGCAACGGGTAGTTTGCGGGAAGTAGAAGGAGAAGGTGTAGTGGGGGTACAGCCACAAATCAATCCGGGTAATGAGTATCAGTATATCAGTGGTTGTAATTTACGCACAGAAATGGGTAAAATGTATGGCACTTATTTAATGGAAAACCCTAATAACGGCAAACAGTTTGATGTTACCATACCTGCCTTTGAGATGACCGTGCCATTTAAAATGAACTAAAAGCATATCTTTATCTTATTACTTTAGTAGTTGTAATTTAAAATACCAATAGCTAAATGGCAAAAGTAACATTCGATAACAGAAATAACCAGTTTTACCAAAGTTTAAAAATTGCTGTCGATCAATATTTTGAAGCGAGGCAAATTAAAAAAACCGGCGATTGGAGATTGTACATAAAAACAAT
>JAYUZL010000188.1:0-14413 GCA_043751875.1 Ferruginibacter sp. | reverse complement strand
TGGTTGAACTGCAAAAAGCAGGAATAGATCCATACCCTGCAGCCTTGTATCCGGTAAATACATCTGCTTCAGTAATTAAAGAAAATTATAAAGGAGAAGAAAACAAAGCAGACTTTGCAGAAGTTTGCATTGCAGGTAGAATAATGAGTGTGCGTGACATGGGTAAAGCAAATTTTGCAGTGTTGCAGGATGGCAGTGGCAAAATACAATTCTACATTCGTCAGGATGATATTTGTCCTACCGACGATAAAAGTTTATACCAATTGGTTTGGAAGAAATTAATCGACATTGGCGATTTTATTGGTATTAAAGGATATGTTTTCACAACAAAAACCGGTGAAACTTCTATCCATATAAAGGAGTTTACCATTTTAAGTAAAGCACTTCGTCCTTTACCAATTGTAAAAGAAAAAGATGGCGAAACGTATGATGAAGTAACTGACCCTGAGTTTCGTTATCGCCAGCGGTATGCAGACTTAATTGTAAACCCCGGCGTAAAAGAAGTATTTATTAAGCGTACAAAAATGATGAACGCTATTCGTGCCTTCTTAAATGACCATGGTGCTTTGGAAGTAGATACACCGGTGTTACAAAGTATTCCCGGAGGTGCTGCGGCTCGTCCTTTTACCACACACCACAATGCGCTGGATATGCCCATGTATATGCGTATAGCCAATGAGCTTTATCTTAAAAGGCTAATCGTTGGGGGGTTTGAGTGGGTGTATGAGTTTAGCAGAAATTTTAGAAACGAAGGAATGGACCGCACACACAATCCTGAATTTACCGTGCTGGAATTTTACACCGCTTACAAAGATTATGAATGGATGATGGATACAACAGAGCAACTGCTGGAAAAAACTGCCATTGCAACAAACGGAATCGCTACCGTACAAAGCGGTGAAAACGAAATAAGTTTTAAAGCGCCTTTCAAACGCATAACGATGTATGATGCTATAAAAGAACACACCGGTTTTGATATAAGCGAAATGGATGAGGAAGGAATTAGAAATGTATGTGTGCAGTTAAAAATACATGCTGATGCTAAATGGGGTAAAGGAAAACTGATAGATGAAATTTTTGGCAGCAAATGTGAGCAGCATTATATACAACCAACTTTTATTACTGATTATCCGGTGGAGATGAGTCCGCTTACAAAAAAACACCGCAGCAAACCAGGGCTTGTAGAGCGTTTTGAACTGATGATAAACGGAAAGGAAATTGCCAATGCTTACAGTGAGTTAAACGACCCAATAGAACAGCGGGAGCGTTTTGAAGAACAAATAAAATTAATGGAACGTGGCGATGACGAAGCGATGTTTATTGACCATGATTTTCTGCGTGCGCTTGAATATGGCATGCCACCAACAAGTGGTATTGGCTTTGGTATTGACAGGCTTTGCATGTTGCTAACAGGACAGGTTTCAATACAGGATGTTTTGTTGTTCCCAATGATGCGGCCGGAGAAGATGGATTAAGGTTATACAACCTCAAAGACGCTAAGGAATTAAGGAACACAAAAGCTATTGTGAAGCACAAAGAAAATTAAGAAATTGTAAAGAGCACAAGGATAACTACAATGCTTTATTGGAACGACAACTAAAAAAACTTGGCTACTTCAAATCAAGTGTTATCAATTTTACATTGGCAGATAAATTATTACCGCTAACATTTACCTTGCCGATACTTTGAACCTGCCCCACACCCTGCGCATAATAAGTATCTCCGGATAATGGATTAGGACCTGTTCTTTCCAGGTGCACTACCAACACATTCTTAAAAGTAAAACCATCCAACACATATATGGGAATTTTATCTTTCATTGTAAAAGTGTATGTATCGCTGCCATTAACTCCCCCTAGCCAGCTTTCATTAATATTTCTCGCAGCATCTAAAAACAATAACTGTGGTTTATTTGTTGAAGCTGTTAAAATGTTGTAATATTTGTCACCCTCCTGCTTAATATACTGATTTACCCCGTTGGTTGCATTGTCATCGCTGCTAAACGTTTGAAATGTTGAACTGTAAATAACTGTGTCGGTAGATAAGCGTATAAATGTGTAAGTAGTATTTTGAATGCCTCCTATCGTTCTTTTGTATACCCATTTTGAACCCGGAACTTTTGGCTGGTAGGTGAGCGAATCTCTGCTGTTATTGGTATTTACGCTTTGTATAGTCGCTTTTTTACATGCTACCATCGAGAGCAGGGGAATAATGATTGGGAGTATATATTTCATAAATAAAATTTGTCATTATGAATTTACATAATAAACGTACTAGTTCGTATATTATTACTACTTCATCCCCTCCAACTCCTTCTGCATTTTAAACATTTCATCTCTTAGCCGTGCAGCTTCCATAAAATCCATCTCTCTTGCAGCACGTTCCATATCTTTCTTAATTTTTGTAATGCCTTTCTCCATTTGGGGAATGGTTTTATATTCCAATTGATCTTCCGCAGCAACCGTTAAAATATCTTCATCAGCCCCAATAGCGTTGGATTTGTTGGGATCAAATGCTTTTATATCGAGCACACTTCCCTGTGCAAAAACCTGCTCTTTTGTTTTAATAATGGTGGTGGGCGTTATACCGTTGAGTGTATTAAATGCAACCTGTTTCTCTCTGCGTCTATCCGTTTCATCCATTGTTTTCTGCATACTCGCCGTTATCTTATCTGCATAAAAAATTACCAGTCCTTTAGAATTACGAGCGGCACGACCGGCAGTTTGTGTAAGGCTTCTTTCATTGCGTAAAAAACCTTCTTTGTCGGCATCCAGAATTGCTACCAGCGAAACTTCGGGTAAATCCAATCCCTCCCTCAATAAATTTACGCCAACAAGTACATCAATAACACCGAGCCGCAATTCCCGCAGTATTTCTATTCTATCGAGCGTATGCACATTGCTGTGTATGTATTTTGATTTGATGTTGATGCGGTGCAGGTATTTATCCATTTCTTCCGCCATTCGTTTGGTAAGGGTGGTTACCAAAATGCGGTCGCCCATTTTTATGCGTTTGTCAATCTCATCCAGCAAATCATCTATCTGGTTTACAGATGGGCGAATCTCAATTGGTGGATCTAACAAACCTGTTGGACGCACGACTTGCTCTACCACAACGCCGCCACTTTTTTCCAGTTCATATTCTCCCGGCGTGGCCGAAACATATACTGTTTGATTAACGAGATTTTCAAACTCATGAAAGTTTTGCGGACGGTTATCCATGGCAGATGGCAAACGAAACCCATATTCAACCAGCGTAATTTTTCTGCTTCTGTCACCGCCATACATACCGCTTATTTGTGGTACGGTCTGGTGGCTTTCATCCAGCATGCACAAAAAATCTTTAGGAAAATAATCTATCAAACAGAAAGGTCTTGCACCGGGTAAACGCTGATCAAAAAAACGGGAATAGTTTTCAATACCGTTACAATAACCCAGTTCCTTTATCATTTCTATATCGTAATTCACTCTTTCGGTTATACGCTGCGCTTCAATAAACTTTCCTGATTTTTTAAAATATTCTGCCTGGGCAAAGCACTCATCCTGTATCTGGCTTATTACCCTTGCCTGCATATCTTTCGGGGCTAAATAAAGCGAGGCAGGAAAAATAGCAGCATCTATCACTTCTACAATACGCTTGCCGGTGCTCAACTCCAGGGTTTCAATCTTTTCTATTTCATCACCAAAAAAACTGATGCGGTAACCATAATCTACATAAGGTAAATTAATATCAACCGTATCGCCCTTCACTCTAAAAGTACCTCTTGTAAAGTCACCCTGGCTGCGGTTGTACAAACTGTTTACCAAAGAATGTAAAAAACCCTGCCTGCTGATTACCTGATTTTTTCTGATTCGGATAATCCCGTTTTCATATTCAGCGGGGTTACCCATACCATATATGCAACTTACACTTGCCACTACAATAATATCTCTGCGGCCACTCAGCAATTGTGCTGTTGCCTGCAGGCGAAGCTTATCCAGTTCCTCATTTATGGCAAGGTCTTTTTCAATGTAAGTATTGCTACTGGGCATGTAAGCCTCGGGCTGATAATAATCGTAGTACGAAACAAAATAACCCACAGCATTATCAGGAAAGAATTGTTTAAACTCGCCGTACAATTGAGCCACCAATGTTTTGTTGTGCGTAATAACCAGCGTGGGTCGTTGTGTTTGTTGTATTACATTGGCCATGGTAAACGTTTTACCACTCCCTGTAACACCAAGCAATACCTGGTGTTTCTCTCCCTCGTTTACTCCTTCAACCAATTTTGTAATAGCTTCGGGCTGGTCGCCGGCAGGTACGTAGGAGGATTGTAAATTAAAATTGGGCAAGAATGTACTTTTTACAAATTTAGATAAAGCGCTTAATTAAAAAAGGAATGCATGTTACCAAAAATGGTAATAGTAGAAAACAAAAATTATTTATAATACTTCCTTATAAAATGTGCAATGGTAAATGTGGGAATAATATCTGTGAAAGGCAAAGCTTCCTCTATAAAATTTAAAATGGCACCAGTGGCACCAAAACGTCCACCAAAAGTTTTAAAAAAAATGAGTGCTGATATAGGTGCCCAGATAATATCGCTAAACTCTCCAACGCCGGGAATGGCAAAACTTAAACAGCCAATAAGATCCATTACGATGCAAAATGTAAGGGAAGGAATTGCGACAGTTTGTTGAATTGTTTTCATATATATATAATTTAAACAAATACAATGCAGGTTTGTGGGTTTGACAAGATGGCAATGTTAATATTTATATGAAGTGTGAATGATGGGAACAAGTTATTAGTTTTTATTTAGTATAAAAACATTGAAAGTTTTTGTAGGAACGGGCGGTCGGTGAAGTTTGCTTGTTGGAGTGCAGGGAACTGAGGGGAGCTGGCGGGCACTTTCGGGCACACTATCATTTCATGTTTACGGCTTCTAATGAAGTATCGTTGGGTGATCGTAGGGTATAGTTTGGGCGAGGGGTGGGAATACATTGTCCTAAGCCTCGTCATAAAATTACTACATAGATTAATAAATAAATTCTGGTGTGGTTATACAAGGACTAGAAATAGCTATTGGTTGGCGTGTCGAAAATTAACATTCATAAAATTATAAGGTTAATTTGATAGTGCTGAAATTCGAATGAATGTTTCGTGGTGACATTCACCCAAGAGAAAATAGCTTCTAAGGAAAAATACTTATTTTAATATATAATAAAATTAAAGTATATTTATATCCATTTAAAATTTTTCCTGTAAAAAACCGGCTTCCTCCGCTCTTTATTTTATTCATTTTGTAAACTTTTTATTATGAAACAAATTACAGGCAGCATATATACTATGCTTATTATGCTCTTTCTTTCTATGCATGGATTTTCACAAAACAAAAAAATGACCTGGACCACCAAATCAAAACAAGCAAAAGAACTGGCGTTAAGTGGTGCTTCACACATGATGAATGCAGAAAATGAACAGGCTTTTACTGATTTTTCTGCCGCATCAAAACTTGACCCTAATTTTACGGTTGCGCTTGTTTTCATGAGCAATCTTACCCGTGGTGAGGCAAAAAAAATGTACACGGAAAGGGCATTAAAAAGTGCAGCAAATAAAACAGCAGGCGAAAAGCTATTTGTCACTCTTGTCAACGAAAAAAATACGCAGGAGCAAAACAGAGCGATATGGGAGAAACTGCACAGCATGTTTCCTGACGGAGATATGATTGCCGACCGCTATGTTCAAACCCGTGCTACACCGAACGAGCGCTTTGCGGCAGCGCAGGAGTATATAGCCAAATTTCCGAAACAGCCGGCCATGTATAATACCATTGCCTATTACTACATGCAAGATAAAAAAGACAATGAAATGGCAAAAATAAATTTAAAAAAATACATTGCCTTGTATCCTGATGGTGCAAACCCTTATGATTCTATGGGTGAGTTTTACATGAACACCGGCGATATAGAAAATTCCCGGAAGTATTATTTAATGGCACTGGAGAAATATCCGTTTTTGAACAGTTCCCTTACGGCGCTTCAAAAAATAGCAGATAAGGATAAAGGCAGCCAGGCAAAACAATAATTTTCTTATTATACCGCAACGCTGTTCTGCCACAGTGCAGTCTGCGCTGCTGTATATGTTTCATGAATTTTTTTGATTCATCGCATGATAACTTGCGCACAGAAAGCCGCTGCACAAATCATCGCATCATTGCTGCAAGTGGAGAGCTCTTTCAGTA
The DNA here is from genome assembly GCA_043751875.1 of Ferruginibacter sp. Classification (GTDB taxonomy): domain Bacteria; phylum Bacteroidota; class Bacteroidia; order Chitinophagales; family Chitinophagaceae; genus Ferruginibacter. Next base: position 8,190 of record JAYUZL010000188.1, on the reverse strand, counting down.
ATAAATGAAATCGGAAGAGGAATTTAGTACTTTTTTGATGCGTACTTTGTTACCCTATATAGCATTTACATTTATTTTACTAATGTGTACGTAGGTATTTCAAGATCAAATACGCAAACATTTGCAGAAAATTCCAGTGCTTTTACACCCATAAAAAAGAAAGCAGATAAGGCAGAAATTTACAATGGTTGTTTTAATGACTTGGCTGCTATTGCACATTAAATATAGTTCTCCTAATTAATTTTGCATATTAACCTCACTGTTTTAGTATTGTGAATAATAAAGAAATGCAAAATTCCCCTCTGAATATATTGCTGCGAAGTGAAGCTGTTAAGCAAAAAGTAAAATCTGTAAAGTATAGAAATTTCAAACGAACTTATCTGCAAACAAGCAAGTAACTTGTACAATCAATAATAAATTAGTGAACACCTGCAAATATGAGATCATACAACAGCAATGCAACATGGAGGCAACTGAATGAGTTATTGCCCGTAGATTTTAAAATGAGTGAAAATAACTTACCGGTAGAAGAAACCTGGGAGTGGAAAGGAAATAAAATTCACCTTGACAGGTATCCAAATGCAGCAGCTGAATACAGAATTTTTCTGCACCATGGAGTGGGTACAAATGGCAGACAATTGAATATGATTTTTGGGCATAAAATGGCAGCGCTTGGTTACGATGTGGTGGCGCTGGATAATTTAGGCTATGGTTTAACGGAAGTAAACCAAAAAGATGTAACGTACCAAGATTGGATACAATGTTTTACTGATTTTATAAACGCAGAAAATAAAAGAGATTATAAAAAAACCATTCTTTACGGGCTGAGTGCCGGTGGCATGCTCGTATACAGTGTGGCTTGCCATTTAAAAGAAGTGCATGGTGTGATAGGTATGTGTTTTTTAAAAAATGATGATAAAAGGATACAATACGAAACGGTAAAGTTTCCGAAAACAAATTGGTTGGCCTTGCCGCTGTTGCGTTTCCTGTGCCGCCTTGGTTTTGGTAAAGTTCGTATACCAATTAAGGGCTTGTCTAAAATGAATGACCTTGTAAATAATAAAAAAGCGCTGGAGATATTTTTGGCAGATGAGCTTTCTGCAAACAGTCTTGTGCAGTTGCAGTTTATTTATTCTTTTGTTACTTATGCATTGCCCATACCTGTAGCACAATTTGATAAATGCCCTATACTGCTTACACAACCTGAAAAAGATACCTGGACTCCATTAACCGTTAGCCAAATTTCTATGGAGGGAATAAAGGCGCCTTTTACAATAAAGATTTTGGAAGATGCCGGGCATTATCCAATGGAAGAAAAAGGATTGCAACAGCTTATTGAATATGCAGATGAATTTATACAAGCATTAAAATAGTTTTAAAAACGTTAGTATTCTAAAATAGCTTTACAAGCGTAGAAATGAGGCAAAGATTTTGTGAATGGCTTTCTGTGCGGCTATTAATAATACTATTTGATATTATAAGTAACAAGTGTATTTAAATTTAAACAAATTAAAATTATAGCCCAGTTGAAGCAGGTTTTGTTAGTGACAGCAATGATTGGGTTTATAGCAGTGCTAAGGATTACAATGAAGGTAAAGGTTTGCTAGAGGTTTTACTGTTACACCCCACGATAATTTGAACTTATTTTTAGCAAACAACACTATGACGTGCCGCACAGAAAACTAAACATAATCTTTGCCTCATTTCTGCTAGTAGGGAACGCTGTAATTATTTTTTCTTCCTGGTATTACAGGTTAAAAGATATCTCACAGTTGGTTAAAATACCCGCAGCACAAACCGTTTATAGGGGCACACCTATTGCCGTTACTGCCATCACCGATCAAAAACAGGATGCAGAAAAGTTTATTCAATTTTTGTTGATAAAAGAAGGACATGCTGTATTTAAAAAATGGGGCTGGGAATAGAATATTTTATAAAATACCCTCTATTGTAACTATAGCATTTAAATTAAATTGTACCTGTAGTATAACTATATTATTTTTATAAAATGCCAATCTATTTACATTCATTTCTTCATTTGCTTTTTATAGGTATAATTGCATTGTTTCCTGTAGTTAATCCTGTTGGTTCAGCGTTTATTATCAATCCTTACTTTGCTAATTTAAGTAAAGATGAAAAAAAAAGGGCCGTTAAAAAAATCACTTTATATGCCTTTTTAATTTGTACTGTTTCATTATTTGCAGGGCATTGGATATTGGAGTTATTTGGTCTTTCTATTCCAGTTATTCAATTGGCCGGTGGCATTATGATATGTAAGATGGGATGGGAATTTCTATCTTCTGATAAGAAACCTGACGAAACTGATACTTCGGGTGATGAGGATGATAAAACACTTAATTATATCCACATTCAAGATAAATTATTTTACCCTATTACTTTTCCGGTTACAACAGGGGCAGGAACTATCTCTGTGCTATTTACTTTAAGTGCACATAGTACCACCACTGACATAACTACCTATTTCATTAACACAACTGCAATACTTCTTGCAATTATTATAATGTGCGTATTGATTTACATATTCTATCTCAATACAAAAACTATTATTAATTACCTGGGATCTAATGGAGAGAAAATCATTAACCGGATTACTGCTTTTCTTATATTTTGTGTCGGTTTGCAGATTGCTATAACAGGCATAACAACTTTGGTAAAAGGATAAAAAATTACACCTACATGCACATATTAAATGAATAATCACATTTTAAATAAACTACGCAATTCCTTATGGCAGGCTTTGTTGCCATCACAATAAACACAATACTTCTGAAAGCAGCTTCCTTATTTCATATCGCTGCAGAAAGTGGCGGATTGCTTGAACTAATTATTTTACATGCTAAGCAATACCTTCCTTCTAACGCTCTTTCGTTAACAAAAACAACAGTTTTTTGGTTACTCTTTCATTACATGACAGGCTTTGCAATGGTATTAATCTATGTGTATTTTTTTGAAAAAATGTTGCCTGGTAAAGGGAAGTATGTTTTTACTGGCTCCGGTTAATAAATGGATGCATTGTATTGCCATTGTTGGGGCAGGGTGTTGCCGGCATACAAGCATTACCACTCAGCGGTATTATTTATTTCTTTATTACCAACTTGATATTCGTATTAACGCTGTGAGTTTATATGAAAGATTTACCGAATAGCTCGTTTTATTGACTAATTAAAAAGAGATGTTAGTTATATCAATAGCTAAGCCATGGCAAATACATTTTGCAATAAATGCTCTGGTTATAATTGCTGCTCAATAATATTTACTGAAAAAATAATTCTCCATTTTATTTTCCACATTTATCAGTATTACTCTTTTTCAAATGATGATTATTAATTTTAATATATCATGAAGTAAAAAATGTTTTTAAAATAATTGATTGAGTAAAAAATCCTGAACCTTGAAAAGTCTGGATTTTTTAATGAATTATTTCTTCTGCAAAGTAAATATTAGCTTAATGATTTTTCTGTGTGGTATTAATAAATTGTTTTTAGTAGATATAACTTCTTATTACTTATTCTAAAGCATGTTGATTTCCCAGCAGTCAATATCGTTTCTACCAGGGTTATTGATAATGCCGGCAAAACAAATAATACAAATAAGTGTAGTATAAGTAAGATTAATAATTAATGAACGGGCTTTGACAGCAAATTTTTAATAGTGGCTATAGCTTAAACCAAAGTGGTTTAGTTGTTGTCACTACTATTATTGAGTTTAAATAAAAAATTAAATAAAGTTAATTAGAACAGAAGTAAAGCAATGCTTAATTACTTTTTGTATTTAAATAAAAACTTACAATATGCGATATCTTAAAAATAATACTCGTTTTTTTATAGCTGTTTTATTGCTATTCCTAAATTCCTTTACCTACGCACAACATAGCGGAATGGATATGGAGGTAAAAAAAAGCAATACAAAAGAAAATATCTATTTGGCCATGATGGATACTATGATGATAAACATGGATACCGTAAAGATGAACAGGTACGCTGATCTTGATTTTATGCGCATGATGATTCCACATCATCAGGGAGCTATTGAGATGTCGCTGTACGAAATTAAACACGGGAGAAATTTTGAGATGAAGCAATTGGCTAAAAGTATTATTGCCGAACAAAATATCGAGATAGACCAAATGGGTTTATGGGTAAAGCATTTTGATTCAAAAAAAGCAATGAGTACCGACAAATACAAAGAACCCTTAATACAAACTATGGCGGTAATGATGGAATATATGCCTGATGCCGATTTATTAATCAATACTGACAAATCTTTCGCAGCAGTAATGATTCCACATCACCAAGCCGGCGTTGATATGGCGAAAGTAATTCTACAATTTGGGGACGATAAAATTGTATCCCGTATGGCTGAAAATATCATTTCATCGCAACAGGTAGAAATAGAACAAATGAAATCATTTTTAAAAAAATAAAAAAATGTATGAAAAATAAATACAGTTTTCTTGTGCTACTATCGACTATGTCGTTTCAGCAACAAATAATTGTTGCTCAAGAGCCTTATCATCACGATAGAGTGTATACGGCCAACCAGGTGTCGAATACCGTTTCTGTTATAGATCCTTCAAAACAAACATTATTGGGCGAAATAGTTTTAGGAAAACCACAACCCGATATTCTCACTGCTTTATACAAAGGCCAGGCGTTGGTTCACGGGCTGCGTTATAATCTATTAACAAAAATGCTTGCGGTTGTTTCTATCGGTTCTAATGGTGTTACTTTTATATCTACTGAAAATAATAAAGTTTTAAAAACTATTTATGTAGGTCGCTCCCCACACGAACCTACGTTTTCGCCCGATGGCAAACAGGTGTGGATATCAGTAAGAGGTGAAGCTTACATTAGTGTTATAGATGTGGCAAAAATGGTGGAGATAAAAAGAATACCCGTTGCCGATGGTCCGGGTATGGTAGCTTTTACAACAGATGGAAAGTTTGCCTATGTGTGTTCCAGCTTTACAGCAGAAGTAGATGTAGTAAATACAGCAAGATACAAAGTGATAAAAAAAATCCCGGTAATAAGCCCTTTTTCACCAAATATATTTTACAGTTCCGATGGACAATGGATGGCCATTACGCATAAAGATGTGGGTAAAGTTACAGTAATTAGCACTGCGGCCATGGCTGTGAAAACAGTATTGACAACAGGTCCGGTTACCAACCATGTTACATTTACGGTCCTCAACAATAAATCAATAATGCTGGTTACAGTTGGTGGCGAAAATAAATTGCGGGTGTTTGATGTAAATAATAATTTTAGGCAAACCGATAGTGTTGCGCTTGGTGCATTACCACACGGTGTATGGTCATCGCCAGATGGAAAATTTGCTTACATAGGTTTGGAGAATGATGACAAAGTGCAGGTAGTTGACCTTGAGAAAATGGCGTTAATAAAAACTATTTCCATTGGGCAAAGCCCACAGGCACTAGTGTATGCAGCTAACGCAGTAGCCCAGCCTGAATTAAAAACAAATCTTGCACCGCTCAACAGCGAACTTAGCCAGGTTATTAATTTAAAGCAATTAAATATGGGCATGGGCAAAGGCGTATTGGTAGTTAGGGCCATTGGGCTTACCGACCTAGTACAGCAAAGCTTTAATCACCTGCAGCCAATGACTAATTATTCATTGGTACTAACCAAATCTGCAATTGAGCCTTACAATCAAGATTTTATTTTAAATTCTTTTAAGACTGATGAAAAGGGAAATTACATGGGGCAAACTACAGGTGTTGTAAAAACTATCATTTATAAAACTGTAAAAGATTTTACGCATGTTGTATTATTTAATGAAGCAGGAAAAGTAATACTGATGGAAAATGCGGATAAATAAAGTGAAGCTATGTATTGAGTAATCTAACAAACCTTAGTTTTCCCCTAGCACTGAAATGACCCTAATAGCGCAGAAATGAGGCGAAGATTCTGTGCATAGCTTTCTGTACGGCTATTAATAATACTTCGCAACATAATAACAAAACCAAGTAAAAACTTGTTTTGTTATGGACATTAAAGATTGGGTTTACAGACTTGCAGAAGATTATGATGGTGGTTTAAGCTTTGCTAGAGATTGTACTTTTCATTATTTCTGCGCTAATACGGGAGGTGACTCCTATTAGCGCAGAAATGAGGCGAAGTTTCTGTGCACAGCTTTCTGTGCGGCTGTTACTAATAATGATTGACATTATTAGTAACAAGTGAATTTTAAGTAAATTGATTTATGAGTAGAAAATATAAATTTACAGATAACAACAAATTATATTTTGTAAATTGGGTAATTAATTAAATAGATCTTTTTATAAGAGATGGGTATAAGGATGTTTTAGCAGCAAGCATAAAACATTGCCAAAAAGAAAAAGATTTTGAATTATATGGTTGCTGTATTATGACAAGCCATGCACATATGGCGATACGCAGCCGAGGAAATGCATTGAGTAATATTATGATAGATTAAAAAAATATACATCTGAGGAATTACTTAAAGCCATTGAAAATAATAAAACAGAAAGCAGAAAAGAATGGATGCCTTGGATGATGCATGGGGCAGCAAAGAAAAAAAGTAATAATGCCCAATTTCAGTTACCGCAGGCTGAAAGCCATCTAATAGAATTAACCACACAAAAAATAGCTTGGCAAAAACTGGCATATGTAAATCACAATCCTGTTGAAGCAGGTTTTGTTAGAGATTGCAACGATTGGCTTTAAAGCAGTGCTGTAGATTATAACGAAGGCAACGGTTACTAGCCGTTATACTTTTAGACCCCATGATAATTTGAATTTGTTTTAGCAAACAACATTATAACATGCCACACAGAAAGCCGCAGCACAATGGCCTTCGCATCATTTCTACGCTAGAGGGGGGTTGGTTGAAATGGTAGATGCTGCAAAAGAGTTGCGAAAATTGGTTCATCAAACAACTGAAGTGTAGATTTTGAAAGAGGTAATTACAAAATACAGTTACTTCTTTTAAATTTTTTGAATTGAAAAGAATGAAGAAAAATACTGTCCTAAATACAATATTTTATTTATTTGTAAGGCGGGAGATATTACCAATTGTAGTTGCAATACTGTCGACTTAAATGCATTAACGAGTAACTTTTTCTCAAAAACATACTTAGCTTATGTCACGACTGCCTTGCTAAGATAAAGCATGATATAAAAATGGTGTTTTACAAATAGGAAGTATTTTTAAAAACTTATCAATGCTTCATCTGTAATAATAAACTTTGACTTATTTTTAAATAAAAAAGATTCAACCTGTTTAAGGATAAGCTATTCTTCAATCCAAGCACCATAATTTCTTTAAAGACAAGTCTAAATGATAAAATCATTCTCCACAAAAAAAATAGGCTACTATGCTTTAAGCAACGAATCGATATTAAAAGAAAATATTGTCGAAATAAAGAATTTTATTAAAATAATATACCTGAAAAAAGGGTCTGAAATTTTACTCGATTTTAATGCGCATCAATGTCAAAGCAATTCGCTTTTTTTTATCAGCCCTTCACAGTTTTACCAGTTTCCAGAAAATAAATTAACTGAGGGTATCATCTTATATTTTAACAGGGATTTTTATTGTGTGGAAATCCATGATAAGGAAGTTTCCTGCGATGGCATTTTATATAACAATATTTTTAATGTAGCAGAACTAACCTTGCCAACTGACGAAATAAAACCTATTGAAAATATTCTGGAAGAAATAAAAACAGAATTTGAAAATGAAGATACTGGGGTAGAAGAAATGCTCAGACTATTATTAAAGAAAATTATCATAAAATCAACCAGGTTGTATAAAAAGCAAAACCATTTACAACCTGATAATATCGAGAAAGATAATTTAGATTTTTTAAGAAAATATAGTGCACTAGTAGAAAAGGAATTTTTTAGTAAACATGCTGTTTCAGACTATGCGGATATGTTGAATATTACCCCAAAAAATTTGCATAAGAAAATAAAAATGCTAAGCGATAAAACACCTAATGAACTCATAAAAAATAGGTTGCTACTGCAAGCCAAACGTTACTTGGCCTACAGTGAATTAAGCGCAAAAGAAATTGCTTACAAATTAGGGTATGAAGATGAAGGTTACTTTTCCCGTTTTTTTAATAAACATGCAGGAAATACACCGATACAATTTAGAAAATTATACAGAAACTAAATAAAAAGG
>JAYUZL010000187.1:0-8609 GCA_043751875.1 Ferruginibacter sp. | reverse complement strand
GGTGCATTTCTGGCATTGGCATTAAGCTTTACGCTGGTTATACAAGCTATAGCAAACATGGGTGTGAATGTAAATTTATTTCCAAACACAGGCGTAACGCTTCCTTTGGTGAGTATGGGTGGCAGTAGTTTTTTATTTACCTGTTTATCTATCGGGATTATTTTAAGCGTTGCAAGAAATGTAGAACAGCAGGAGGGGAAAATTGCAGCACAGAATGCAAAAATTATTGCGGAACAAAAAGAATCATTAGTCACTGCATAAATGAGCGATACTATAACCATATCAAACAACGATATTTCTATATCCAAAAGTATAGATACAAAACCGTTGCGTGTTGTTATAGCAGGTGGCGGAACGGGTGGACATATTTTTCCGGCAATAGCCATTGCAAATGCCATAAAGAAAATAAAGCCACAGGCAGAATTTTTATTTGTGGGCGCAAACGGAAAAATGGAAATGGAAAAAGTGCCGCAGGCAGGGTTTGAAATTAAGGGATTGGATATAGCTGGTTTCAACAGAAGTTCTTTGATAAAAAATATTTGGTTACCATTTAAAATCATCAAAAGTTTCTTTCAGGTTTCTAAAATATTTAAATATTTTAAAGCAGATGTAGTGATTGGTGTTGGTGGTTATTCCAGCTATCCGGTATTAAGATTTGCACAAAGTAAAAATATTCCAACATTTATACATGAGAGCAATTCTTTTGCCGGTAAGAGTAATATAATATTGGGTAAAAAAGCTGTAAAAATATTTACAGCATCAGATTCTATGCAACAATTTTTTGCAGAAGAAAAAATTATATTAACCGGAAATCCTGTACGCCAGGCCATAAGTCATAATACGGTTACTAAAGAACTGGCTTTAAATTATTTTGGATTAGATCAGCACAAAAAAACAGTTTTAGTTGTTGGTGGAAGCCTTGGTGCAAAATCTATAAACGAAACAATAGATAAAAATATTGCTTTTTTTGTGCAACATAATCTGCAGCTTATCTGGCAAACCGGTAAACCATATTTTGAAAAAGCTACAGCTACAGTAAATTCTGTAGAAGGAGTTTATATGAAGGATTTTATTACACAAATGGAGTACGCTTACGCTGCTGCAGATGTTGTGATAAGCAGAAGTGGGGCAATGGCAGTATCAGAGTCTTGTTTGGTAAAAAAGCCGATAATTTTTGTTCCATATCCCTTTGCTGCAGAAGACCACCAGACAGCAAATGCAAAAGCGCTTGTAATGAAGGATGCGGCGATAATGATAAAAGATACAGATGTAGAAAACGAATTGATGCCTGCACTTTTAAAATTATGTGCAGATGAAAAGGCACAACAAATAATGAAGCAAAATATAGCAGCACTAGCTGTAAACAACGCAGACGAAATAATTGCATTACAAATATTAAAGGCAATTAACAGAGCATGACAGACATCAACAAAATATCATCCATATATTTTGCAGGCATCGGAGGGATTGGTATGAGCGCACTTGCCAGATGTTTTAATATGCGTGGCGTGAAAGTTAGCGGGTACGATAAAACAGAAACAGCCCTTACCAAAAAACTTGTTGAAGAAGGTATCAACATTCACTATGAAGATGATATCAATATGTTGGATAAGAACGCTGATATTGTTGTTTATACACCGGCAATTCCATTAACACACAATGAACTAAATTTTTATAAGCAACATAATTATATGCTGCTAAAACGAAGTGAGGTATTGGGTTTGCTTACAAAAGATACTTTTAATATTTGTGTGGCTGGCACGCATGGTAAAACGACTACAAGTGCTATGATTGCACATATTTTAAAAGACAGTGGCTTTGGCTGTAATGCATATTTAGGTGGTATTGCTGCAAACTATGATACTAATTTCTGGGAAAGTACCAACCATGTTTCGGTAGTAGAAGCTGATGAGTATGACAGAAGTTTTTTAAAGCTTCTACCGGATATTGCCATCATTACAGCTATGGATGCTGACCATTTAGATATTTATGGAACGGCAGAAAATATGGAAGATGCATTTATAGAATTCTCCACCAAAATAAAAAGTAAGGGCTGTTTAATTATAAAGAATGGGTTGAAACGTTTAGGCGATTTTAAAGTGAATGATACCTGCACTTATAGTTTTAATGATAGCAATGCAAACATGCACACAGCTGATTTAAAAATAAACAATGGTACTTATGAATTTGATGTTGTAAATAACTTTTGGACTGTAAAAAATGTTGTACTTAATATGGGCGGCTTGCACAATGTTGAAAATATAATTGCAGCCATAGCAGTTGCCAAATATTTAAAGATTGATGATGACAAAATAAGAAGTGCGGTGGCATCTTTTACAGGAGTAAAAAGACGCTTTGAATATATTTTAAAGAATGATGCGGTCATAATGATTGACGATTACGCTCATCATCCTGAAGAATTAAGAGCATTAATTACAGGGGCTAAAGAGTTGTTTCCAAACAAGAAATGTACGGTTGTTTTTCAGCCACATTTATTTAGCAGAACAAAAGACCTGGCAGATGGTTTTGCAGAAGTGTTAAGTCTTGCTGATGAAACTATTTTACTGCCAATTTATCCTGCAAGGGAATTACTAATGGAAGGTGTTACGAGTGAATTGATATTAAATAAAATGACGAATAAAAACAAAAGCGTTAAAATCGGCAGTGAACTTTTGGAGTGGCTTGAAAATAATAAGCAGGAAATGTTGATCACTGCGGGCGCAGGGGATATTGATGCCTTGGTGCAGCCAATTAAAAAAATTATAGAAAATAGATGAACATCAGTAAGCCATATATAATAAAGTTTCTTCTCAACATAATGTGGGTGGTTGTAGGCTCAGCATGTATTGCATTACTGGTTTCTGCTATGCATAGTAAAGAAGGAAAAGTTTGCAAATCTGTGGAGATAAATATATCTGGGGTGAGCAGCAATTTCTTTATTGATAAAACTGATGTATACAATATTATTAAAAACTTTGGTGGCGACAGTTTACAAAAAAAATCACTTGGTTCTATTGATCTTGGGCGTATAGAAAAAGAATTGGAAAAAGATTTATGGGTTAAAAATGCAGAACTCTATTTTGATAACAATAATTGTTTGAAAGTGTCTGTAGAGGAAAGGGAGCCAATTGCAAGACTGTTTACCGTAACCGGCAATACATTTTATATTGACAGCAGTTGTATGATGTTGCCTTTAAGTAATAAGTTTTCTGCCAGACTTCCTGTATTTACAGGGTTTACAAGCGATGCAAAAATATTGGCTAAGAATGACAGTGCATTGTTGTGCAGTATAAAAAATATGAGTATAAAAATACTGGCAGATACTTTTTTAATGGCCATGATTGATCAGATAGATGTTAATGCAAACCGTTCATTTGAGTTGATTCCTAAACTTGGTAAACAACGTATTATTTTCGGCGATGCAACAGATGTTAACAGCAAATTTGATAAACTTAAATTGTTTTACAAAGCTGTAATTACACAATCCGGCTGGAACAGATACAGCACTATAAATCTTCAATATAAAAACCAGGTGGTTGCAAGTATAAGAGGTAAAGAAGATGTGAAGGCAGATTCATTAAGAACTATGCAGCTGATTAAATTTATTGCAGAAGATGCAGCCAGAAGATCAGCAGATTCATCTCAAACATTTTTACCTGAAACTGACAAAAGAGTTGCCGACAGTTTGCTCATACAGCAGTCTATTGAGAGAGAAGAAGGCGTTTCAAAAGATATTATTGCACCTGCAATAACATCACCGCCTGCTATAATTTTAAAACCAGGTGTATTAAAACCTTTTGTGGTAATAGCTAAACCTATTTCAACACTGATTAATAAACCTGCCGTTGTATTCAATAAAACTGAATTAATACCAATCAATAAAACAGTTGTTGTCACGAAAAAATCAATAGCTAAACCAATAAAAAAATCAACTGTTGTAATGCCTGCAAAGCCTGTAGTAAAAAAACCTGTAGTACAACCAAAACCAAATAACGAATATGATTATTAGAAACAAGATAAAAGATAAAAGATAAAAGATAAAAGACAAAAGATTATCAAAATAGAAAACATTGTAGAATTTCAGTGTCCAGCTCCTCTCCTTTGGAGAGGCGGGGGTGAGGTAAAACCTTTGGAGTATCGGGGGCGAGGTAAAGTCATTGGAAATTGAGATGAGATTAAAAATGGAGAATAAGAAAGTTCTTTTAAATAAAATTATAAAAATAGTTACCTGTATAAAGTAAAAGCTGCGGATTTAAAATACGCAACCCTTAACCTACAACCCGTAACAATTAAAATAACACAAACAAACAACACGCAAAAACTAAACACACACAACTATGAATCAGGAACAACCCGTTATCGTAGGCTTAGACATTGGAACTACAAAGATCGCAGCCATAGCAGGACGCAAAAATGAGTTTGGAAAGCTGGAGATTTTAGGTTTTGGGAGGGCCAACAGCAATGGCGTACAACATGGTATGGTTTTAAACATTGACCAGACCATTAAAGCCATTACAACAGCGCTCGAAAATTGTTATGCATCTAACCCAAGCTTATCTATCAGCGAAGTATATGTTGGGATAGCCGGACACCACATAAAAAGTTTACAAACCCGCGGCGATATTGTACGTCAGCAAAATGACGATGAAATTCGCCAGGATGAAATTGATAAATTAATTGCTGATCAGTACCGCACATATATCCCGGCAGGAGATCAGATTATTGATGTGATTCCGCAGGAATTTACGGTAGATAATTTTCAGAATATTCCTAATCCAATTGGCTATAGCGGTGTAAAGGTTGGTGCTAATTTTCATATCATTACCGGTGATAAAAATGCCATCAGAAACATCAACCGCAGTGTTGAAAAATCAGGTTTAAAAACACAGGATCTGGTATTACAACCGCTTGCATCTGCAGCTGCAGTTATGTGCGATCAGGATCTGGAAGCGGGTGTAGCCATTGTAGATATTGGTGGTGGTACAACTGACCTCGCTGTTTTTTACGAAGGTATTTTAAAGCATACTGCAGTTATTCCATTTGGTGGCGAAAACATTACGCATGATATTAAAACAGGTTTGGGTGTTTTAAAAACGCAGGCGGAGCAAATGAAAATTCAGTTTGGCAGTGCACTGGCAGATGAAACAAAAGCAAATGCATTTATTACTATACCTGGTTTGCGTGGTATGGCACCAAAAGAAATTTCTGTAAAGAATCTTGCCAATATTATCCAGGCACGTATGAGTGAGATAATGGATTTTGTAACCTTCCATTTAAAGCAGGTAGGGCTCGATAATAAAATGCTCAATGGTGGTATCATTCTTACTGGTGGCGGTTCTCAGCTAAAACATTTGTTACAGCTTACAGAATATGTAACCGGTTTAAATGCACGTATTGGTTTCCCCAACGAGCATTTATCAGGCTCGCAGATAGATGAATTATCTAAGCCAATGTACAGTACCTGTATCGGTTTAATTTTAAAAGGTTACAACGATTACGAAAACAAGAACAGAAAATTAGATACCAATTTTATAAAAGTTTCAGGCACTGGCATTATGCAGGAGGCGCCTGTGGAAATTGAACCAGAAGAAATATGTGTTGAGAAAGAACCTGAAATTATAAAGCGTAAAAAAACAATTAAAGGTTTTATGGACAGCTTTAAAACCAATTTAATTGAAATGTTTAAAGAGGAAGAAGACGGAGAGCTTTAAGACAGAATGATAAATGATGAATAATGAATGGTTTTAAAATTCACAATTCATCATTTTAAAAATACTTATTTAACACTACTAAATAATACAACATGATACATTTTGATTTGCCAAAAGATCAATCATCCATCATAAAAGTGATAGGTGTAGGCGGCGGTGGAAGCAATGCAGTAAACCACATGTTTGCACAAAATATAGAAGGCGTAAATTTTATTATTTGCAATACAGATGCGCAGGCAATTGCGCTGAGTAAAGTGCCAAATAAAATACAGCTTGGGCCACACCTCACTCAGGGTTTGGGTGCAGGTGCTAATCCCGCAATAGGCAGGCAGGCAACAGAAGAAAGCCTGGAAGAAATAAAAAGAATACTGGAAGTAAATACAAAGATGGCTTTCATCACTGCAGGCATGGGGGGCGGCACCGGTACAGGCGGTGCACCCATCATTGCAAAAATTTGTAAAGATTTAAATATTCTTACGGTTGGTATTGTAACCACACCCTTTGCTTACGAAGGCAAAAAAAGAATTGCCCAGGCCGAAGAAGGTATTATGTTGTTGAAAAACCATGTAGATACTTTGCTGGTAATTAGTAACGATAAGTTACGCCACCAGTTTGGTAATTTAAAAATGAAAGAGGCTTTTAATAAGGCCGATGATATTTTAGCTACAGCTGCAAAATGCATTACAGATGTTATAAACAGCACAGGTCAGATAAATGTCGATTTTGCAGATGTGTGCACAGTTATGCGCAACGGCGGAGTTGCTATTTTAGGAAGCGCCGCTGCTGAAGGTGAAAACCGTGCATTTGCCGCAATTGAAAACGCACTCACATCTCCATTGTTGAACGACAATGATATTAGAGGCGCAAAATGGATTCTTATCAATATTAATTCTGCTGAAGGCGAACATGAGTTTACGATGGATGAAGTGGAGATTATTCAAAACTATATATTAGAGCAGGCAGGAGAAGATACAGATGTAATTTTAGGCCTTGGTTACGATAGTACTTTGGGCGCACAAATAGGAATAACACTTATAGCAACAGGGTTTGAACACAAAGATCCGTTTGCAAGAAAAAGCGTAGTAACCGAAGCATCAAAACCCTCCAGCGAAAAAGTGGTGATGGAACTAGAAATGCCAAAGCAACCCTTACCATTAGTTGCTGTAACACAGCCTACGCTTCAGTTTGAAGACACTAGAATAGATAACCCAGCAGCAGAAGTTGCACCCGCAGAACATTTAATAATGCCAACAATGGCGCAGGAAAACAGCGTAGAAATACCAAGTAAAACTACTGTGGATAATTTGAATGAGTCGCTTGTATTTTTTGAAATATCTTCATCGTCAGATCAGATTCCGGTAATACAATTTGATACTGAATTTATAGCCCCAATACCAAAACAGGCTGTAAACGAAAAAGCCAATCCACCTAAAGAAGAAGTAAAACAAGAAGCTAGCAATAAAAGCCAACTTTCGTCGGGAGGCTTTCTGGTGAAGCCTACGCAGATTTATGCCGATGCTAAACCGGAGAAACAAACATCCACATCCAACGAACAACCACTACAGACGGAGTTTACAATACAGGCCGACGAACCTGTTATGGAGATGCAGTTGGTAGTTAAAGAAAACCTAGAAACGGCGGAGGATAAGCCTCTGGTAAAGTTTCAAACACTGCCTTTTATAAGCAATACTGTTGAGGACCCTGCATTGCAGGACGAAACAGAAGAGCTTAGGCGCCGGGCATCTGAACGGATAGCAAAATTGAGAAATTTATCTTTCAATATTAACGCATCTGATCCGAACAATGAGTTTGAAACCGTACCGGCATACCTCCGTCGTAATATGGAAATCCACAACCAGATTGCAGATGTAGAGACGTTTTACAGCAATTACACCGTCAGTTCCGACGATAAAAATCAGGCAGAAATAAATACCATCAATAACTTTTTAGACGGGAAAAAACCCGACTAGTAACTCGCTTCCTTTGAAGTCCATGTGACTTCGGCAAGTGTGTGTTTGTGTCACAGTTTGTGTAATCCCTTTTCAGTAAAATGAAAAGGGGTTTTTGCTTTGGAGTATGTGCAGTTGTACACTGCACTACATTGTAAACCCAAAAAATTTTGATGAGAGTAAAATAGTAGCAAAGCAGGGAGGCAATGTAGCCAAAGTTGCTATGAAAAAACTGGAAGCAAAAACCGGGAAAAAGGTAGTACCCAAATTGAATGCAAATAATGTGTTGAAAGCTGTGTTACCAACAAAAACAAAATAGTATCTGAAACTAGATGACTGATGTTTTATTTTTAAGTCATAGTACAAAACGCTGCCTGTGCGTTAATTTACTAAAAGTATAAAATAATGCGTTGAATAATAAATTGCACCATTTTCAGACGTGTTACATTTATTTCCAGCTTACTTGCCTCCTGGTCAATTGTTTTCTTTGCCGTTAATCATCCGAGAAACTATACCGCCATATTTTGTCATGTCTGCTCTTACAACGCCAATAATATGTATTATAAAATATGCATACAATGCCCATTGCACAACACCATGTGTTTCTTCAGCGAAGTTACGTATAGGGTCTAACCACTTAACTTCTTCAAATGCCAGTACAAGCCCTGTTGTAGCCATTACAATAAAGAGTATATAAAATATTGCATAGCTGTATTGCACAAACAGGTAATGCTTTCTTTCTTCAATGCCAGTGGGGTAACCAAGCGCTGAACGTATTCTCGCTGCCAGTTTTTTTTCCTTTGATAATTTTATTTCTATGATGATACGGCTGAGTATTAGAAAACTAAGAGCGAAACCACTAAACTTATGAAGCGTCCACAATTTATCACTGTATTCATGCGCTACATTGCGTGCCTGGTCCCGGGTTACAACACCTCCTTTATCCTGC
>JAYUZL010000186.1:0-60670 GCA_043751875.1 Ferruginibacter sp. | reverse complement strand
GATAGCATTGTAAGCATTTTGCAGTGCGTCGTATTCTTTAATGAGTAAATCAAAACGGTTGATGTCTTTGCTGCTGATGTAGTTTTTTATTTTTGCAAGGTGATCCAGTTTTATATTACTGTATAAAATAGGGATTGCCGCAAGTGCATCGCCATCATTTTTATCTTTGGAAAGTTTCTTTACTGCATCCTGTAATGCCCGGTCTGCATCGTTTCTTTCTAAATAAGTTTTACTGCTGCCGCAGGAAGATAATATTACAATTGTTATGAGGGGAAGTATAAATTTTTTCATGGCAGTATATTTAGAAAGTAATTCTCCAATTTAAAACCAAACTCCAAAACCATACATTTTGTTACCTTAAGTTAACTTAATTTTTGGTGAAATGTAACTGTTGGTTTATTTACAAAGATGGGCCACATTTTATTTGTTTGTGTAACCCGTAAAAACTTTTATATTTTTAAACTACCATACCAACCTCACTAAATAAATATTTATGAAATTATTACTTTCTATTATAGCAATACTTTTTGCTTTGAATGCAGACGCACAAAACAACAGCAATGTTAAAGTGGTTAATGCTTTAAAAAAAGCAGCGACAGATAATATTCAGAACGGCTACGATGCCTATAAGAATATTGCTTTAAACATTTGGGGTTTTGCTGAAGTGGGATATAAAGAAGTGAAGAGTTCAGCATTGCTGCAAAACACTTTAAAAACCAACGGCTTTACAGTTGAAGCTGGCGTAGCGGGCATGCCCACTGCATTTGTAGGTACTTATGGCAGCGGCCAACCAGTCATAGGGATACTGGGAGAGTTTGATGCACTACCCGGTATATCGCAGGATAGTGCTGTTACTAAAACCCCATTAGCAAACAAGACGAGCGGCCACGCTTGTGGGCATCATTTATTTGGTACGGGTTCTGTTGCTGCTGGTATTGCCATTAAAAAATTGTTGGCTGATGGTAAAATTAAAGGCACGATAAAAGTATTTGGTACACCTGCTGAAGAAGGCGGGAGCGGAAAAGTTTACATGGTGAGAGAAGGACTTTTTAATGATGTCGATATTGTGATACACTGGCACCCAAGCGACAATAATTCTGTTACTTACACAAGTGCACTGGCAAATAAATCTGCTAAATTTAGGTTTTATGGTATTGCGGCACACGCTTCTGCATCTCCTGAAAAAGGTAGATCTGCGTTGGATGGCGTAGAGTCGATGGATTACATGGTGAATATGATGAGAGAACATATTCCACAGGAAACCCGCATACATTATGTTATTACCAATGGAGGCAAAGCACCGAACGTTGTTCCTGATTTTGCTGAAGTGTATTACTACGTTAGAAACCCTGAAAGAGCCAATACAGAAAGTATTTTTGATCGTGTAGTAAAAGCAGCTGAAGGTGCAGCAATGGGTACGGGTCTAAAATGGATTACGAAATTATTGGGGGTACTCATGACCTGCTGATAAATAAAACACTCGCACAAAATATGCAGGATAATTTAGAAAAAGTAGGTGGCGTTAATTACACACCTAAGGAGATACAGTTCTCAAAAGAATTAGAAAAATCTTTTTTAAGTTCAGCACCAGGCTATGCTGAAGCCGCAACCGTAAAGCCTTTGCATTTAGAAAAAAACCAGGGTTCAACAGATGTTGGAGATGTGAGTTACGCCGTACCAACGGTAGGTTTAGAAACGGCTACCTGGGTTCCTGGTACTACTGCACACAGCTGGCAGGCAGTTGCTTGCGGCGCAACCGATATTGGCATAAAGGGAATGATAGTGGCCGCAAAAACGATGGCGCTTACTGCTATTGATTTATTTACAAATCCTGAACTTATTAAAAAAGCCAAAGAAGAGTTTGTAATTTCAAAAGGTAATTATAAATACAAAGCTTTGTTGGGCGATAGAAAGCCTGCTTTGAATTACAGGAATTGATAAATATTTTTTTACAACAGATTTTACTAAGAAAAATCTAGGTTCTTTTGTTACTGTTTCATCGAAGAAAACAATAAATGAAACCAACCTCTAATTGAAATACTTGCTTTTTTATTATGTAATTTAAAAAAACATACATCATTCCATGCTTTCTACCCGACACGAAATATTTATAGAAGTTGCCAGCAACCTCAGTTTTACCAAGGCGGGTGAAATATTATTTATTTCGCAGCCTGCCATCAGCAAACAGATAAAGGCATTGGAAGCATTTTATAAAACTAATTTATTTGAAAGAATGGGTGGCGCCATCCGTTTAACCACCGGCGGACAATTGTTGTTAGACCGTTTAAAGGAAGCCAAAAAAATTCAGAACCAACTGGAGTTTGAACTTAGTATTTTGACAGATCATTTAAAAGCAAAAGGCCAACTTAAACTTGGCGCAAGTACAACGGTTGCTTTATATATTATTCCAAAAATTTTATCAGCTTTTCACCAAAAATATCCCGAAGTAAAAATAAGTTTACTCAATAGAAATACTGATACCATTACAAAAGCATTAATTGATCAGGAGATTGATATTGGTATCGTTGAAGGAAAAAAGAAAAACTCCGCTATACTCTACCAGCCTTACATGACGGACGAAGTGGTGGCAGTTTGCAGCGCTAAAAGCCCTATTGCCAAAAAGAAATTTTTAACCATTAAAGAACTGCAGCAATATCCAATTGTTTTAAGAGAACAAGGCTCGGGCACTTTAGAAGCATTAAAATACAATCTTGAAAAAAGTGGCGTAAAAATTTCTGATTTAAAAGTAAGTGTTCGCCTGGCAGGTACAGAAGCTTTAAAAAACTTTTTAAGAGAAGACACTTGTCTGGGCTTTTTACCAAAAGGTTCTATACTAAAAGAGCTGCGTGATGGTGATCTGGTCGCCATCAAAATAGAAAAATTTAAAATCATCAGAGATTTCTTTTTTATACAACGCCACGGTACTGATACAAACGAACTCAACAGAACATTTATTAAGTTTTGTAAAAATTACATATAACTATTGGTTATGTACTATAACTATTTAAGTCATTAAGGTTATAGTTGAGATTGTATTTTTGTTTTATGCTGACATTAACAAAACCATACTCATTTGCAGTTGCATTAAAATGTTCTAACTGCCATAAAGATTACACCCTCCAATCTTTAAACACTTTTGCAGACTGTTGTAACAGACCGTTGGTTGTTGAGTATGATGAAGACTTGGATTTTCATAAGAGCCAGTTGGCAAACAGGCGCCATGACATGTGGAGATATTCAGAAATGTTACCGGTATTAAAGGAAGAAAACATTGTGAGTCTCGGTGAAGGAATGACACCCATTTTTCAATTAAATAAACTTGGTGGAGCGTATGGGTTTTCAGATATTTTGATGAAGGATGAAACGAACAACCCTACAGGCTCTTTTAAAGCCAGGGGTTTAAGTATGGCAGTTTCCAAAGCAAAAGAATTTGGCATACAGCATTGTATTATTCCTACAGCAGGCAATGCCGGTGGGGCTTTAGCTGCTTACTGTGCAAAGGCAGATATTAAATGTACCGTTGTAATGCCAACACATACACCCAAAATATTTAAACAGGAATGTGAATTATACGGTGCAGAATTACTATTAGTAGATGGCTTAATAAATGACTGTGCAAAGAGGATTGGGGAACTGAATAGCGATAATGGATTCTTCGACATTTCTACCCTAAAAGAACCGTACAGATTAGAAGGTAAAAAAACCATGGGTTACGAAATTGCTGAACAGTTTGACTGGCATTTACCTGATGTTATTATTTATCCTGCAGGCGGCGGTACCGGCTTAATCGGCATCTGGAAAGCCTTTAAAGAAATGTTGACGATGGGTTGGATTACCGGCCCGCTACCGAGAATGATTGCAGTACAATCGCAAAACTGTGCACCAATATTACATGCTTTAAAAGATGCTGTTAACTGGAAAAACAATTTTAGCCCTGAGCCAAGCATTGCAAATGGATTAGCCGTTCCATATCCTTTTGGCATGAATATGATGCTTGAGGTATTAAAGGAATCAAATGGTACAGCAGTGTCAATATCCGAAGAAGAAATTGTTGCAGGTGTAAAAGAAATTGCCAAAACAGAAGGTCATATTATTTCTCCCGAAGGCGCTGCCACGTTTAAAGCATTATTACATCTACATAAAAATAAAAAGATAAGGGCTGATGAAAAAGTGCTGTTGTTGAATACGGGAAGTGGCTACAAATATTTAGATAATTTGGGGTTGTAATGCCCTACTTAAACATCAAACTTAATCTATAATATTTTTGATCCCCAGGTTTGAAAAAGAGGTACAAAATTTAATTTGTACCTCTTTTACTTTCCAAAACTTTTTAATTACCAGAAATAATATCGATTATTACTGTTCTGTTATAAAATCTTTCTTCCACTAAATTATTTTCAAAAGGAGATGTTCCTGCATCTTTTCCAAAACCATAAGTTTGAAACTTTACGCCTTTTTTTCCTGATTTTATCAAAGCCTTTTCAATAATTTGTTGTGCACCCATTGCTCTTTCTTGCGATAAAGTATGGTTATATTTTTCTTCACCAATAATATCAGTGTGCCCATGAATAATAACGGTTGCATTGTCGTTTATTAATGGTGTTACCTCATCTGTTAGAAAGTTTTCATAAGCTGTAATAGATTTTGATTTATCAAAGTCAAATAAAATACTGTAACGCAAACCGGTTTGATTTTCATTATTGTCTTTTACCAAACTTACAGAACTTTCTTTGGTGATCGTTTTACCACTTTTGGTTAATCCCGTCATCATAATTTTATAATTGCCCTGTGTATTGACACCTAAAATTGTTTTACCCGATACAGATGCCTGGTCTTCTGTGTAAGGACCAAAGTTTTGCACATTGCCCTGCTCATCTGTAACCGCTACTTTCCATGACTGTAGTGATTCATTGGCACCATCGGTGTTAAAAATAACGTGGCTGTCTAAAGGATCCTGTTGTACTCCTGATATTTTTACAGGTTTTAAAAATGGGGATGCTTCGCCGCCAACCTGCATTAATAAGGAAGTTGAAGTACTCATTATGTCAACTCTTCTGTCTCCTTCTCTTAATAAAGCAAGCTCTCTTGTTGCACCGGGTTGTTCAGAAGGAATCAAAGGTTTATCTCTGCCTTGTGTTGTTATTCTTGCTCCGGCAATCCCAAATACATTAACCAAATATTTTTTAATATCCTCAGCCATTACTTTCCCGTCAGCGGGATTTTTATCAGAAGCGCCAACTAAGGTGATATTGCTTTCAGGATTGCTCCGCAAACGATCTCCCAAAATATTTAATATATTATGATACACTGCAAGCTGCCTTACAGACCTTCCGTTGTTTAAATTATCCGGTTGACCTTCTTGTAATTGTACTTCTTTAAAACTTAAAGCCTGTGCATTGTTTAAGGTTACATATCTGCTTGGAATAGTAGATGAACCCATATCAAAAAATACAGAATTGCGAAGCGGAAAAGTTTCCTTAACCTTACGGTTTAGCGGCACTACTTTTGGTGCTCTGACAGAAAATTGTACTTCTTTATCTGTGGTAACTACTGGTATTACTGTTACAGGAGTAACAATATTATCTGCCGCTTTTACTGCGATAATTTTACTCGTACCAAATTTTAACGCAATACCTGCACGTACGGTATAAATTGCCCACGTCTCAATCAATCTTGGATTACGACCAAAGTCAGTTTGAAAGGAAGCAAAAGGAGAAATGGTAAACTGAGTAGCACTTGCTTTTGCAGATACCGGAATATCAAAACCTGCTCCCACCTGTCCGGAGAAAACAGTTTTTTTAATTTCACTCCAATCTGCCCTCACATCATTTTGTTTGTCCTGCCTGTAGGTAAATAGTTTGGTAACATTAAAGCTGATTACGGGGCCTGCAAAAACATAAAACGGAATGGAAAATGGTGTAATTCTCAAACTCGGTTCTATGGTTACATAACTCAAATTGGTTTTTAAATTAGCCGGACAATCACACGGTGCCTTCACTTCATCAAATTCACCACCCCTATTATCGTAAGCTACGTTAAGCATACCGCCAAATATTTTACCCGGGCGATATTCTGCCAACAGGGATGCATATGGTCTATACCCATCACCTTTATGAAAAGCGGTAGGCGTTGTAAATTCGTTATTTAGTTTTTGTGTGGTACCACGGTAAGTATTATAATTTACCGCAGCTGATTGTCCCAACCACCAAACAGGTTTTACACGTTGCAAAGTCTGCGCCTGCAATGTTTGAATGCTTAGTGATAAAATCGCTATAACGCCCAGCGATTTAATATTTTTTATACAGTTGTATTTCATAATTAAATTTTAAAAGATAGTAGTTTTAAATCAGAAAATACATGCTACCTGTTTGGCAGCATGTATGAAATTATTGTTTTGTTTACGGAACATTTACCGTTGTGTTTACCATGGTTACAGATGCAACTAAAGAAATTGCACGACCATTTAATACAGTTTGAACTGCATTACCTGCTGTAGAAAAAGTAATACCTGCGCTTGATATAATATTACCTGTCATTACACCACCACCGGCGCCATTGATTACTGCTGCACTTCCCACATACCAAAACACATTTTTAGCCAATCCGCCGTTTATAAGCAATACACTTCTAGCACCTGCTGGTCCTGCAACACCCACCGTTAGCCCCGCTGCTGTTTGAAATTTCCATACGGCATTAGGATTGCCCTGTGCATCTAAAGTAAGATTGCCATTTGTAATTTTAAATGTGCCACTAGCTGATTTGTATGTTCCTGGAGCCAACGTTAATCCACCAAGTTCACCTGCGCCTGGGTCACTGCCACCTGGGCTTCCTGCAGGGGAGATACTGTTATATAAAACTGTTGCATCAGCTAATCCTTGTGCGGCAATTGCTGCCGATTGTGCTGAACCGGGAAAAGGAGGTGCTGTATAAATTCTACCTGTTACCAATCCTTTGTTTAAAGGTGTTTCTGTATAAACATCTCCTGTAGTTCCATCATGAAAACCTGTGATTAAAGTAGATGCTGCAGTAGTTCCAATACTGCCATTATTTATTACAGTATTTAATCCCTGGTTTGTAATACCTGCATTACCACCGAAAGCACCATACAATGCTACACTTCCTAAAGCGGGTGGAGGAATTGTTGTGGCTGCAGTAGTAAAAGTCCAGGTATAATTACTTGCCAATGCGTTACCTGCAACATCTTTTGCACCGGTAGTTATTGTTGCTGTATAAAGGGTGTTAGGTATCAGGTTTGCATTAGGTGTAAACCTTGCAGTAGTGCCTGAATACGTTACTGTCCCTGCAACAGTCATTGTACCTTGAGACAATAAAAAGGTTGTTGTGTTAATACTTGTCGGGTTCATTGCTTTGCTAAAATTTGCAGCAATAACTTTTGAAATGTCAACTCCTGTTGCACCATTTGTTGGGTCAGTTGAAATTACGGTAGGTGGCGTTACATCACCCGGAGTAATTCCTGTTGTAAAGTTCCATACATAATTATTTACAAGCGCATTGCCTGCAACATCTTTTGCACCTGTAGTTATTGTTGCTGTATAAACAGTATTGGGTAACAGGTTTGCACCAGGTGTAAAACTTGCGGTAGTACCTGAATACGTTACTGATCCTGCAATAGGCGTTGTGCCTTGAGACAATAAAAAGGTTGTTGTGTTAATAGTTGCCGGATTCATTACTTTACTAAAATTTGCAGCAATTACTTTTGAAATACCAACACCTGTTGCGGCATTTGGAGGGTCAGTTGATATTACTGTAGGAGGCGTAACATCACCAAGAGTAATTCCTGTTGTAAAGCTCCATACATAATTATTTACAAGTGCATTACCGGCAAGATCCTTTGCACCTGTAGTTATTGTTGCTGTATAAACAGTATTGGGTAACAGGTTTGCACTAGGTGTAAAACTTGCGGTAATACCTGAATACGTTACCGAGCCTGCAACAGGCGTAGTGCCTTGAGACAATAAAAAGGTTGTTGTGTTAATACTTGTCGGGTTCATTGCTTTACTAAAATTTGCAGCAATTACTTTTGAAATACCAACACCTGTTGCCGCATTTGCGGGGTCAGTTAATGTTACTGTGGGAGGTGTGACATCAGCCGGAGCAATTCCTGTTGTAAAACTCCATATATAATTACTTACAAGCGCATTGCCTGCCATATCTTTTGCACCGGTTGTAATGGTAGCTATGTATGTTGTATTATACGCAAGGTTTGTTGTAGGCGCAAAACTAGCCGTGCTGCCTGTGTAAGTAACCATACCTGTTATCGGTGTAGTACCTTGCCTTAATGAAAATGTTGTTGTGTTGAGAGTGGTAGGGTTCATTACCTTACTGAAAGTTGCATTTATAATTTTGGTAACCACCACATTTGTATCACTGTTGTTTGGATCAGTGGATATTACCCTTGGCGGTATCGTATCTGGTGCAACGCCTGTTGTAAAACTCCACACGTAATTTGCTTTGGGGGCATTGCGTTGTTTGTCTCTAATACCTGTAGTTACAATACCTGTGTAAACTGTATTGGGTAATAAATTCGCCGCAGGCGTAAAAATTGCAGTCATCCCGGCATAGCTGATGCTCCCGGCAACATTTGTATTTCCTTGCTTGATAAAAAATGTGCTGCTGTTAAGCGTTGTTGGATCTATCTCTTCATTAAATGTAGCAGAAATTAATGTGTTCAAAGCTGCACCTGTAGCATTATTTGTTGGAACCGTAGATACAACAATAGGACAAACTCCTGTAGTGCCCGGTTCTTCTAAAACTTTTTTACAACCTGTAATAAACAAGAGAATTAAGATGAATGAAACAGAAATTTTTAAAAATGGATTTAAGAAGGAAGATTGGCGCAAGCGGATTAGTTCAAAAAAGAATAACTTTTTTTTCATGAAATGTAGTTTTAGGATAAAAGAATATTTTATTTAAAATAATTATGCCAACATTTACGCCATAATATCACAATGAAAAAAAAACTACTTTTTTAAAACTTTAAAAACAGTATTCTATAAAGAAAAATGATTTATTTGGCAAAAAAAATAAACAGATTTCTCTTACAATTTTATTACATAGTAAAAAGAAGCATTATATTAAAACAAACAATTATTGGGATATTTCCCAATCTCATTATGGGACTAGTAATTTTTTTATATAAGTATTTTGTAGAAAGTATAAACATTCGAATTAATGTTATTTTTTTGAAATAATATTATTTCTTACATTTTATTTTTACATCCTTTAAAATACATTTTGCACTAACTTCATTGGCCCACAAATTTATTTATGCGAAAAACTTTTCTTTATCTAAAAGCAGCAGTGCTGTTATTTGTTATTGCTGTTTCTTTCAATGCTAGCGCACAAGATGCTGTGGGTTACCAAATGCCACCAAAAGATATTGCTGATTTGCTGCTTGCAAAACCAACCCCTGCTGTTAGTGTAGATGATAAAGGAGAGTGGATGTTGCTTAGCGAACGAAACAGTTATCCATCTGTTGAAGAACTTGGTCAACCTGAAATCAGAGTGGCAGGGTTAAGATTAAATCCAAATAACTTTTCGCCGAGCAGGCAAACGTACATCAACAGCTTTTCTCTAAAAAATATAAAGACAAACAAACTGCATTTAATAACTGGTTTGCCGCTTAACCTGCTTGCGGGAAATGTGCAATGGAGTGATGAACAGACTAAAATTTGTTTTACAAACACTACCGGCTCGAGGGTTGATTTATATGTAATTGATGTATCAACACATGTTGCAAAAAAAATAAATAAACAGCCGCTAAATATTGCTAATGGTGCAGCTATAAAATGGTTTGATGAAAATACAATTATGTATAAAACTGCTGTAGCAATGCCATCTGCATTACTTAAAAGGCCCATCACACCAAAGGGTCCAACAATACAGCAAAACGTGGGCAAGGCAGCACCTGGAAGAACCTATCAGGATATGATAAAATCGCCTTACGATGAAGAGGTATTTGAGTTTATGGCAACAGCGCAAATGGTAATGAACAGAAACGGCATCGAAACAAAAATTGGTAAGCCAAATATTTATTCTTCTGTGCAATTATCGCCGGATAAAAAATACCTGGTGATAGAAACTGTAAAAAAACCATTTTCTTACCTGGTGCCTTCAAGTGGTTTTCCAAGCACAGTTGCTGTTACAGATTTGGCTGGCAAAACAATTAAAATACTGGCTGAATTACCAAGTACTGAAACTACTCCATCAGGTAATGACAACATTCAAAACGTACCATCGGGTTACAAATGGCGGGATGATGAAGCTGCAACAATTGTTTGGACGGCACCGCTCGATAGTGGTAAGATAAAAACCATTATCGACTTTCACGATGCTGTATATGCTTTAGCAGCGCCGTTTACAGGGCAACCGAAAGAATTATTTAAAACCAGCATGCGTTTTAAAGGCGTTAACTGGGGCAACGAAACTTTTGCTTGGGTAACGGAAACTTTGCAGGGCAAACAAACATTAAAAGTTAGCCGTTACAATCCCACTGCAAACACAATTGAAACGTTGTTTGAAAGAAATATTACAGATGCATACAGCAACCCAGGCAACCCAATAATAGAAAAAAATAAGTACAACAGAGATGTAATCAAAGTAACAAACAATACACTGTTGATGAACAATCCCGTGGGTTCATCAACAAAAGGTGATCTTCCTTTTTTATCAAAGTTTGATCTTGGTACAAAAAAAACAGAAATGCTTTGGCGTAGCCAGGAAGGTGAATATGAATTTGTGGTTGATGTTTTAGACGCAGACAAATTAATATTGCTTACCCGCAAAGAATCGCAGACAGCAGTACCAAATTATTATATTAAAAATTTAAAAATGAAAATGGCAGATGTTGCCATTACAAACTTTACAAATCCTTATCCGGCATTGGAAGGTGTAACAAAAGAAAAAATAAAATACAAACGTGCAGATGGAGTTGACCTTGCGGGCGATTTATATTTACCCAAGGGCTATAACAAAGAAAAAGATGGTCCATTGCCGGTGTTAATATGGGCATATCCCCGTGAGTTTAACAATGCTGCCGATGCGGCACAAATTCGTGGTAGTAAAGATAGATTTACAACGATAAGCTGGGGAAGTCCAATATTTTATGTAACACAGGGTTTCGCTGTGTTGGATAATGCCGAAATGCCTATCGTTAGTACAGATACATCAAAAAAACCAAATGATAATTTCTTAGACCAGCTTCGTTTTAATGCAGAAGCTGCTATAAATAATTTAAGCGATATGGGTGTGGGAGATAGAAAACGTGTGGCAGTTGGTGGGCACAGTTACGGAGCATTTATGACAGCAAATTTATTGGCACATACCAATCTTTTCAAAGCAGGTATTGCTCGCAGTGGTGCGTATAACAGAACGCTTACGCCTTTTGGTTTTCAGGCCGAGGACAGAACATTTTGGGAAGCACCTGCATTGTATAGCAGCATGAGCCCTTTTAATTATGCAGATAAAATAAAAACACCGCTCCTTTTAATACATGGCGACAGCGATGACAACCAGGGAACATTTCCTATAAACAGTGAGCGTTTGTATGCAGCAATAAAGGGTAATGGCGGCACGGCTCGTTTTGTCTTTCTGCCTTATGAAGCCCATAGTTATAGAGGCAAAGAAAATTTATTGCACATGTTGTGGGAGCAAAATGAGTGGTTGAAAAAATATATAAAGTGAGGAAACTTTATTTTTTTGGAGCATCAGCATCTGTTCGTTTTTATACATTTGTATCCGGCTGTCTGTAGTAGTACCGCAGCTACAATATTATAAATGAAAGCTTGCTATTGCGGTAGCTACTACTGCCCATCCGGGCTATATTGTGCAGTATTTTTTATCATCTTTTTCTTTACAACACATAAAACCTATTCGCAACAAGCGTACAAACTACCGCTTAAATAATTACTTTTTATTCTACTTCAACATTTGCTTTCCTTTGATGTATAAATTTTAAGGAATGGCAATTTTAACGGTAGAAAATATCTCCAAAAATTACGGTAAAATAAAAGCACTCAATGCTGTCAGTTTTTCTGTCCCTAAAGGTTGTGTATTTGGTATACTCGGTCCAAATGGAAGCGGTAAAACTACCTTGCTTGGTATCGTTATGAATGTTTTAAAAGCAACATCAGGCAATTATAAATTATTTGATGAAGCAGCTACAGATGCACACAGAAAAAAAATTGGTACGCTATTAGAAACACCTAATTTTTATCATTATTTATCTGCTGTACGAAACCTACGAATTTCTGCAGCAATTAAAGGGCACGGGGAAGATGATATTGATAATATTTTGCACACCGTTGATCTTTATAGAAGAAAAGATTCTCCTTTCAGCACATTTTCTTTAGGGATGAAACAGCGCCTGGCAATAGGTGCAGCCTTGCTTGGTAATCCTGACGTGTTGGTATTTGATGAGCCAACCAATGGTTTAGATCCTGTTGGCATTGCAGAAATAAGAACATTAATAAAAGAACTTTCAGCCAAAGGCAAAACAATTATAATGGCAAGCCATCTGCTGGATGAAGTAGAAAAAGTATGTACCCATGTAGCTATTTTAAAACAGGGTAATTTATTAGCATCAGGAACAGTGAAAGATGTGTTTCAGGAGAATGACATCGTTCAATTGGCCGCAAACGATAAAGAAAAACTTCGCCATGCACTATCTGCTTTAAATAATTTTAGAAGCTTAGAAGAAATAGGAGGGATTTTGGAACTTTCATACGAAGCAGGTACCGCAAACCTCGAAGAAATAAATCAATACTGTTTCAACTGCGGGGTTGTTTTATCACATCTGCAATTAAAGAAAAGTAATTTCGAATCTAAATTTTTAGAACTTACCAATTAATAATTTTAATACTTTTTGCTATGAACAAGCTTTTAAAAATTGAATGGCTTAAAATAAAAAATTATACTGCTTTTAAATTGCTCTCAATATTTTTTGCATTTGGAGTAATTTTGGTTAATTATGCTGTATTTGCATTTAATAAAAATGTGTTGGCCAAAGCAGGTGGAGGTAAAATGCTTGCCCTTTTTAATCCCTACGATTTCAGTAACACATGGCAATCTACAAGCTATGCTACCGGCTATTTACTGATTTTGCCAGCCATGCTTATCATAATTTTAATAACAAACGAATATACTTTTCGTACAGGCAGGCAAAATGTAATTGATGGCTGGAGCAGGAGCGAATTTATTTCTGTAAAAATCGTAATGGCTTTTTTAATAGCAGTTTTTAGTACGGTCTTGGTCATGTTAACAGCAACCGGTTTTGGTTTGCTTTCCGGGTCAGATTTTTCCCTTAATCAGTTTTCACATGTGGGCTTTTTCTTTTTAAAAGCACTTACCTATAATATGTTTGCTGTACTTATTGCTGTGTTGGTTAAAAAAACAGGTTTTGCCATTGGGCTTTATTTTATTTATTTAGGTGCAGAAAATTTCCTTTCCCAAATGTTGGATATCATCAGCCTAAAATGGAAAGCATATAATGGAACAGATATGGGAAGCATGGGAGATTATCTGCCAATGAATGCTGCTGATGGGCTGCTTACTTTTCCTGATAACCCATTAAAATCTTTTACAAGAAATATTTTACCAACAGATTATTTTTGGATTGTAATAACTCTGTCTTTTACCTATCTTTTGCTCTTTGTGTGGTGGAGCAGAAAAAAATTTATTGAGGCAGATTTATAAAAATCTCCCGGGGTTAAAAGAAAGGTGAATAAATTATTTCTTTTCAATGGCTGCAACACAAGCTTCTATGGTTGGATATAAAAATGTAAAGCCTGCCTTCCTTATTTTATCAGCACTTACCGTAGCACTTTTTAAAATCTCTACACTTCGTTGTCCCAGCATTACAGTTAGCAAAAACTGCGGTACATGAACAGGTATATAAAATTTACCCTTTATGTTTTCTGCAATGGCGAGTGTCATTTTTTTATTGCTTACAGGGTTTGGTGCTACTGCATTGTAGCTTCCCTGCATAGTATCATTTTCAAGCGCAAAAATATATTCACGGCAAAGGTCATCAATATGTATCCAGCTTATCATTTGTTTACCCGATCCTAAAATAGAAGCCACTCCAAATTTTAATGAGCCTTTAAACTCAGGGTAAGCGCCACCTGCCTCGCTTAAAACAATACCTGTTCTTAATTTTATCACCCTTATTCCCATAGCAGTTGCCGGCTCAATACTGTCTTCCCATTCTTTGCAAACCTTTCCAAGAAAAGCCGGATCTGCAGGTTCATTTTCAGCAAAGAAATAGCCCGCATTTTTATCTTCTCCATACCATCCAATGGCCGATGCACAAACAATAACCTGAACTTTATGCTCAATATCTTTTAAAGAATTTAATAATAGCCCGCTGCTGTTTATTCGGCTGTCTCTAATCTCCTGCTTATATTCTTCCGTCCATTTTTTATCCATTACTCCTGCACCGGCTAAGTGTATAATGGCATCTGCTTTTTTTACTGCGTTTAAATCTATCTGCTTTTCTTTTACGTTCCACAATGCATACGATACGTTTTTCTGTGTTTCAACATTGTTCAAACTTCTTGAGAGTATAATAACTTCATAATTTTTCTCCGTAAGACGCTTTGTTAGTGCTTTTCCTACTAGGCCTGTACCGCCTGTTATAAGTATAGTGCGCATTAATTTATAATTTATTTGCAAAGCTATTTAACAAATTTGCGCCCAAATTTGTTTTTACAATAACATGATAAAGATGTTTAAATTCGTAATTTTATAGAATTAAATTTGTCGCATGAATCGTTACTTTTTTCTTTTCTTTATTGCTCATTTGTATTTTACAAACGGCTTTGCTCAAAACATTACCTATTCTGAAGTTGAAAAGGCAGATTCACGAAATATGAATTTTGAAATACTTGGTAATTTCTCCGATAATCTTCTGGTATATAAAAATCTTAATAAACGCCAAGCGCTTACTATATACAATAATAACATGGCAATAAAAGAGAATATAAAGCTGGATTTTATTTCTGACAGAACTTATAATATAGATTTTGTTACTTATCCTGATCACTTTTTAATGGTTTGGGAATACGAAAAAGGAAATACAATTTATTGTAAAGCTGCCCGTATGAATTCCGCCGGCAAATTAATGGGTTTGGTATATGATCTTGATACTACAAGACAGAGTTTTTTCTCCAGCAAAGTTAATTATTTTTTTACCTGGAGCGAAGATAAAACCAAGCTTTTATTATACAAAACACATACAAGAAACGATGAGTACACTCAAATTACCAAAGTGTACAACGACAATTTTATAATGCTTGATAGTAGCAAAAGAATAATAAACTATAATGATAATAGAGAAGATTTTGGGGATTTGCAAATAGACAATGAGGGAACAATACTTTTTCCTAAAGTAAAACAAAATGCCCGGGAAGAATATATAAATACGCTTGAAGTAAATTTTAAGAAATTGAAATCCGATAATCTTAAAATACTTAATATCCCCTTAAACAAACAACTCATTCAAAGTCCACAATTGAAAATTGATAATCTTAATAGAAATTACATCATCACCACTTTTTCCTATAAAAAAAATGGAGGTGATATAGATGGATTGCTCTCAGCAGTTATCAGCAGAGATTCTTTCAACATCACAAAACAAACCATAAATATTTTTGAGGATTCATTACGGGCCAAATTATCTGGTAAGCCTGATAGGCGTACAGCATACGATAATTTAAATATTAGAAATGTTATTTTAAAAAAAGACGGTGGATTTATCGTGCTAACAGAAGAGTATTATAAACAGAGGCGTTACGGATCATCCTTCAATGATAGATACAATAATTTCAATAGTCGTTACTACAATTCTTATTCTGATTATTATTTGTATAATAGAGGTTACTACGGTTATTACAGGCCCTTTAATGATGGCAATGGGAGAGATATAATTTACAATTACAACGATGTTATAAACTTCAGTTTTTCTTCTAATCTTCAACTACAGTGGAGCAGTGTTATCAATAAAACCACTAGCGATATCGAAAACGATAATTTTCTGTCATTTATAAATATGAATGCCGGTGGTGAGGTCTACTTCCTGTTTCTGCAAAAAGATAATAACCGCCAGATATTAAGCAATTATGCTTTGCAGCCTGATGGCTCCATTGTGCGCAACGCAACTTTAAAAGGTAGGGAAGTAGGTTATAATTTTATGCCAAGATTATCTCGCCAAACCGGCACAAGGCAAATGATTGTGCCCTGCATTGTGAGAAACAATATTGCATTTGCAAAAATTGATTTCTAAGTTTGCATTTCACAGCAAAATAAACACTAACGTTGACAGGCATTTTTAAAGTCAATAATCCATCAGGTAATGCAATTTTATTTGGATATGCCATCCTTGTAAAGTTGCCTATATTTTTGCACTACAGTGCACCGCAGTTGCAGGTTACGGATGGTATTTTTTATCAAAATATTGTGCTGTCGCTTCAACCCATCGCTAAAGGATTTTCCTCTATATACAGTATTTTTACTTTTGTACTACTTTTTATACAGGCAATCAGCATTAATAAAATTGCGGCAAATTTAAAATTGCACAGGCAAACTAATTACTTAACAGGTATGAGTTATCTGTTAGTAACCTCTCTTTTTAGTGAATGGTTCAGCCTTTCAGCACCCCTCATCGTAAATACATTCCTGATATGGATATGGGGTAAACTCTGTACCCTCTATAACAATCCAAGCCCCAAAGCAACCATCTTTAATATTGGTTTGGTAACAGGGTTAGCAGCATTCATATATTTTCCTTCGCTCACTTTTTTGCTGCTTATAATGGTAGGCATTACCATTGCAAGGCCTTTTCTTTTGCAGGAATGGCTCATGGGTTTAATTGGCATTATAACACCTGTATATTTTTTTGCTTCTTATTTGTATTTAACCAATAATGTATCTGGTTTTCATTTCCCCGGTTTTCATCTTTCTTATCCACATTTTTTTGGAAATCGCTGGGCTTATGCAGCATTAGTACTGGTAGCAATTGCCACAGCTATTGGTATTTTTTTTATAAATACAAACATGCGTCGCCAGGTGGTTCAAACCCGCAAAAGCTGGCAGTTGCTTTTTTTGTATTTGACAGTGGCAGTGTTTGTACCCTTTGTAAATACTGGCCTTAATTTTACTTATTGGATTTTGCTTACCGCACCGGTTGCACCAATCATTGCAGCTGCATTTTTCTACCCACAAAAAAAGCTTTTACCGCAACTGCTGCATTGGGGCATATTTGCAATTTATGTTGCTGTTGGTTTTTTTAATAAATAAAATTTTAGGCTTGCCTAATTGCCGCAGTTGATAATTTTTTAAGTATTTTTAGCAAAACCATTATTAATTTGGCGGCAAACGGTCGGGCTTTCACTGCAACCTGCCTGTCGGCACACAAGTCTTTTTGCTCAAGGCAGGACAAAATAAGAATTTCCACTGCAATCTTTTACGCAACCGTCCCCATTAAATTTCGTTTTATTTTTTAATAATTTTTCTACATAAAAAAATTTGTTTTTATTCTGATTAATTTTGTGTGTTAGCACTTTTACGGTAAAACCTTTGCCAAAAATCTTTTAAGTCTTTTCCCCGCGGTAAAAAAAACCATTATTTTTGCCATCAAATAAAAACCTACTAATGAAATTTGGCGTAGTAATGTTCCCCGGCTCTAATTGCGATAGAGACATGATTGAAGCACTGCAAAAAGATTTACAGCAGGAAGTAATTACCCTTTGGCACAAAGAAAGCAATATAAGCGTTTTTACAAAAGAAGACTGCATCGTTTTACCTGGCGGCTTCAGTTACGGTGATTATTTAAGATGCGGCGCTATAGCTCGTTTTAGCCCAATGATGCAAAGTGTTATCAGTTTTGCAAACGATGGCGGTAAGGTGTTAGGTATTTGCAACGGCTTTCAAATTTTATGCGAAAGTGGCTTGTTGCCTGGTGTATTACTTGCAAATGCAAACCAGCAGTTTATCTGTAAAAATGTATTTATAAAAAATCCAAACGACGTAGGTTCTAAACCGCTAATGATTCCTATTGCGCATGGCGAAGGAAGGTATTTTGCTTCAGAAGAAGTATTGAGTAATCTTGAAAAAAACAAACAGATTATTTACACTTATTGCGATGCCGATGGTGCTGTGCATGATGATTATAACCCTAACGGTACCACCAACAACATTGCCGGTATTAAAAACCTCGCAGGCAATGTTTTTGGTATGATGCCTCATCCGGAGCGTGCATGTAGCGAAGCCTTAAGTAATACAGATGGTAGAATAGTATTTGCTGATTTGCTTAAACTAAATGTGAAAGCTTACGTGTAATAATAGTTATATTATTACGCTTGTTTTGTAAGGGTTTACATTTAACATCGTATTTATAGCTTTGCAAATAACTTTGCCCAATAATTATTAAATTATGAAAAAACTAATACTTTCTTTTTTACCATTCTTTCTATTTGCAGCGGCTTTTGCGCAAATGGAAAATCCTGTAAAATGGACTTATAGTGCAAAAAAAATCAGAGGTGATATGTATGAGTTGCACATGACAGCGGTATTAGAACCTAAATGGCATATTTATTCTCAGGATATCAGTGATGATGGTCCGGTGCCTACTTCTTTTGTTTTTGATAAAAATCCATTGGTAAAACCAGATGGTAAAGTAACAGAAATGGGTAAGCAGGAAAAAGAATATGACAAAAACTTTGGTATGAACTTAAAATATTATGGAAACAAAGTAGATTTTGTTCAAAAGATAAAACTAAAGGTAGCAGTAGCCACTTTAGTTAAAGGAAAGATTACTTACATGATTTGCAATGATAAAAAATGTTTGCCACCAAAAAATGTTCCTTTCTCAATAAAAATAGATCCAAGATCGTAATCAAGAATTAGATTTAATTTTATGCCCCGATGTTTAAATCGGGTTTTTTTATAAATTTTAATGTATGCGTTTTACTACCTGCAGGTTTTTTTTATTCCTTTTTACACTGTTGTTTTCTGTAAGAGTAAAAGCACAGGACAGTTCAATTGTACAATGGAAAAATAATGCCGAAAAAATAAGCGATGGTAAATATAAAATTACTTTTATAGGCGTTATAAAAAAAGACTGGCATGTATACACTGCGCCAGATGCTGCAACAGAAATTTCGGGCATCACAATAAGTAAAGATGATAGTGCTATTGCATTAAATGATCTGCAAATTAAAACGTTAGGTACACTTACAGATGACCATGTGTGGGTAAAAAAATTACAGACTGCAAGAGACAGTATAGTTCTTACGCAGCTTTTAACCTTTGCCGGTGCTGTTCCTTCATTTTTTGAGTTACAGATAAATTATGAAGTGGGTGCATTTGAATCTTTTTTTCCTGAATCTGATACCCTCAAAATTTTAACAGGAGAAAAGGCTGCAGCTGTAGTTTCAAACCGCATACTCGTTCCCTCCATAAATATTGATAAGCCTTTAACGGATTGTAAAACTTCCTCTGCATCTCTTACAGATGAGGTTCAGTCAAAAGGTTTGGGTGCGCTTTTTCTGCTTGGTTTTTTTGGTGGCTTGGTGGCGTTGCTAACACCTTGTGTTTTTCCAATGATACCACTCACGGTTTCCTTTTTTACAAAAAAAGCAGAGAACAGAAAAACAGGTATTAAAAATGCATTTTTGTATGGCTTTTTTATATTTTTTATTTACATTTTATTAAGCCTGCCTTTTCATTTTCTCGATACTTTAAACCCAGATATTTTAAACAATATATCTACCAATGTTTACCTGAATGTTGGATTTTTTATCATTTTCATTGTTTTTGCTTTGTCCTTTTTTGGGGTGTACGAAATTACTTTGCCAGCATCTTTTACGAACAAAACAGATAGTAAGGCTGGTGCAGGCAATGCTGTAGGTATTTTCTTTATGGCGCTCACACTTGCACTCGTATCTTTTTCATGTACAGGTCCAATATTAGGTTCGCTGCTTGCAGGTTCTTTAACGGCTGATGGGGGCGCTATGCAGCTAACAGCAGGAATGGGCGGTTTTGGTTTTGCACTGGCATTGCCTTTTGCGTTGTTTGCCTTGTTTCCTGGTATGCTTAAATCTTTACCAAAAAGCGGTGGCTGGCTCACTACAGTAAAGGTGGTTCTTGGGTTTCTCGAAGTTGGTCTTGCATTTAAGTTTCTCTCCAATGCAGATCTGGTAACCCATTGGGGCATTTTAAAAAGAGAAATCTTTATTGGTATTTGGATTATTGTCGGTGTACTGCTTTCGCTGTATTTATGGGGGCTTATAAAGTTTAAACATGATTCACCGGTTAATAAATTATCACTTACCCGCATTATCCTGGCAACAGTTGCAACCATATTCACCTTATACATCACGCCTGGTGTTACCAACACTAAATACGCAAACCTAACATTGATCAGTGGTTTTCCGCCACCATTGTGGTACAGCATTTATGCAAAAAACAGCGATTGTATTTTAAATTTAAACTGTACGAAAGATTATGAAACCGGTATAAAAATGGCAAAGGAACAAAACAAATTGATTCTGCTCGATTTTACCGGTTATGCCTGTGTAAACTGCCGCCGAATGGAAGAAAAAGTATGGACAGAACCTGAAGTGTACAAGGTTTTAAAGGAAAAGTACATCATTATTTCTTTATACGTAGATGATAAGAATATACTTCCTTCGTCACAAAGTTTTACTTACACCGGCAAAAATGGCGTTGAAAGAAAAATCCGCTCTGTCGGTGATAAATGGTCAACTTTTGAAACTGAAAATTTTCGAGA
Organism: Ferruginibacter sp.; assembly: GCA_043751875.1. GTDB lineage: Bacteria > Bacteroidota > Bacteroidia > Chitinophagales > Chitinophagaceae > Ferruginibacter. The sequence goes on along the minus strand of JAYUZL010000186.1, from coordinate 39,864 downwards.
AAACTCCCAGCCTTTATATGCTATTTTAAATACAGATGAAGTGTTGCTTTCTCGCCCTGCACCCTACACGCCATCAGCAAAAGATTATTTGCAGTGGCTTCAATGCGGTTTGGATGTGGTGAAAGTAAAGAAAGAATAAAAATTATCATACGTAATTTGAATCAATAGAATTTTATTTCGGACAAAAAAATAAAATAGGTTCTCAAATTTAAATTTTGCTCTGCAGCTCCACTCTACTCTTTATTTCCTTTGCAGGAACCTTTTATTGAGACCCCTTTTCGTACCTTTATAATAAAAAAATTGAAGTTTACAGATTTTGATTTCGATGCCCGTTTACTCGATGGCATCGAAGCATCCAACTACGACACAGCAACACCAGTTCAGGAACAGGTAATTCCACATATACTAAACGGCAGAGATATTATAGCATCTGCCCAAACTGGTACAGGGAAAACGGCGGCATTTTTATTGCCTTTGATAAACAATATTTTAGGAACGGTGCATGATGCAAGCAGTATAACTGCTATGATTATTGTACCAACAAGGGAACTTGCCATTCAAATTTCTCAACATCTGGAAGGGTTATCCTACTTCACTTCCATAAGTTCTATTGCAATTTACGGGGGTGGTGACGGCAATGCTTTTGTGCAGGAGAAGAAGGCACTTACCATGGGTGCAGATATTGTAGTGTGTACACCCGGTAAAATGATGAGTCATATAAAAATGGGGTATGTAAAACTGAACAATCTTAAATATCTGGTGCTGGATGAGGCTGACAGAATGCTGGATATGGGTTTTTACGATGACATCGATTTCATTATTCAGCACCTTCCAAAACAACGGCAGAATTTATTGTTTTCTGCTACCATGCCGCCTAAAATTCGGACATTGGCAAAAACAATTTTACATAATCCGGAAGAGATAAGTATATCATTAAGCAAGCCGCCTGAAAAAATAAAGCAGTTTGCATTTGTAGTACACGACCAGCAAAAAATCCCATTAATTGTTTATCTACTAAAGCACAAGGAATTTAAAATGGTGGTGGTTTTTTGCAGCAGTAAACTAAGTGTAAAACAACTCACAAAAGATCTTAAGCGCAATGGTATAAATGCCGGCGAAATACACAGCGACCTCGAGCAGGAAGAAAGAGAGAATGCTTTGAGCCAATACCGCAGTGGTAGGTTACATGTGCTGGTTGCAACAGATATTTTAAGCCGTGGTATTGATATAGATGATATTGATTTGGTAATAAATTTTGATGTGCCTCACGATGGTGAAGATTATGTACACCGCATTGGACGTACAGCCCGCGCCGAAGCAGATGGAACAGCTTACACGCTGATAAATGTAAAAGAGCAAAGAAAGTTTGCAGAAATAGAAAAACTGATTGGTAAAGAGGTGTTGAAATGTGCTATACCTGAAGAATTAGGAGAACAACCGGAATACAATGTTTCATCTTTCACAAGAAGTAACAATGGAAGAAACAGAGGAAATTTCGGAAAGAAAAGAACCGTGCAGAAATAGTTAGGGGTTAATTGTGAATAGTGAATACTCAAAACCAAAACTCAATATTCTGCAACGGTTTAATATTATTTGTATGTTTACACTTTATGCAGTGGGATCAATCAACGCTTCCAGTTTGTTATCCGTAAAAAACTTATCCCTGTACACCTGAAATTCTTCCTGCAGCGCAGTAACTATCTGAACACTTGAATCAACTTCTTCATGAACATCAGGTAGTTTTTTATCCAATAAAGCCACGCCAAGGTTAATATTGTCAACTTCTATCTGTGCTATTTTTTTAAGCACCGATGTTTGGCTGTGTTTAAGATCATCCAATTCTCTTAGAATCTTATCCATCAGTTCCAGTTTTTGCATTTTTTCCATTTGTCTCTATTTTATTTTAAGTAACAACAGCATCCCAACAACCATGCTAAAAATTAGCAATTATAATTTTAAACATAACGTTCATGTTTTATAGAGAGAGCGATACAAACGCACGGCAATCGTGGGGCTTTAACTTGTAAATCTTCGGCTGAAATAATATATGATATTTTGAAGGTTGAAGTTATTGCAAAGCATAGATCAGCAAAGGCAGTATTGCAAATTGAAAAAAGGCTCGAAATTTTCGAGCCTTTTGTATTAATTAGTAAACAGTAACATTATTTAGGATTTTTAGTTGGTGCACTTCCTGCAGCAGCCGGATTGTACGCAATTTCATTATCTGGAACATCCCAATAATCCAAAAAGCCATAGTTGATAGTTGCATTGGTATTTACTACAGATGTCACAGACACTACAGTACGACCCGTTCTGGATTTGGATGGATCAATATAATCCCATCTACGAGCATCATAAAAAGAAAGACCTTTAAATGCGAGACCAATTCTTCTTTCTCTCCTTAACTCTTCTTTTGCATCGTCTGGTGTAGCAGCGACAGTTGGAGAAAGACCTGCTCCCTGATAATTTCTAACATTATCAATCATTGCCATAGCGGCAGTAATATTAGCTGCTGTAAAGCCTCCAACATACATAGTTGCTTCAGCCTTCATCAATTCATTTTCTTCAAATGTACCACATAAAGTAATTTCATTTGCGCCGGCATCTGGATTAGCATATACAACAACACCAGCTATACCATTACCATATTTTCTAAGTGTATATCGTGTATTAAAAGAATTTCCTCTGTCCGGGTTAAAGATTCCAATGCCAGGATTCAATTGGCGTACGTTATTTGCAAACCGCTTATCTCCAGATTTAAAATCTTGTATCCAACGCTCACTTAATTTATATGTACCTGTTGCTGCGGCGCCGGAAGCAATTTTATCTGCAATGGTTGTTCCTAAAAAATCTCCGTTTGCATCAGTACGACCTGTAAAAATTAAATCGCTAGCTTTAATTCCGTTTCCTGTAAGCGTTAAAATACTCGACCACTGCGCAGTTGTCATAGCAGCTGCAAGTGTGTTTACAAGAATATTTCTTGCTTTCAATGTATTAATATTTCTGGTAAATTCGTCTTTTGAAAATACACCACCTTTTCCTTTTTGTAGAAAAATAGGAACTAGCTTTCCTAAGACATCATTGTATGCAGCTGTGCTTGTAACTGCACCTAATTGGGCAATTGCATTATCTAACATCGTGTTTGATTCGGTAATAATCGCTTCTTTTGAAACGTAATTGCCGTTTGTAGATTGATCTTCGAACGTTGCATTTTGTTTAATACCGGCATAATAAATTGAACCTATTCTTGCATATGCATATCCTTTCCAATAATAAGCCCATGCAGATATGGTAGCTTTTTTACTAACAGCATCAGATACATAAGAAGATTTGCCTGCAACATTTAAAACAGTATTACATGCCACAATCATATTGTACATATAAGCCCACTCGTAATAAGTTGGGTTTCCACCTGACTGAGAATTTACATTTACGCTCCTAAGTAAAGCATATTGGGTATTTACAGCACTTGGATTTAATAATACAGTACCATTATCTAATATTACTTTATTAGGCAGCCCAATTTGATTAATGTAAGCATTTGCGGCTTCTACGCCAATAACATCTCCCATCATTTCATGAAAGCCTGTAGCACCCGCCCAAAATCTACCATAAACTCCATCGGAATATTTTAAATCATAAAAGCCATTTTTATAAATAGATCCCTGCGCCAGGGAAATTACTCCCGCCTCGGTTGATGCTGCTGAAACGCTCGGTTGATTTGTATTTGTAATGTCTAATTCTTTTTTACATGACAATGCTGTAACAAAAATTAAACTAAGTGCTATTGATATTTTTTTCATTTTTTTGATTTTTAAATTAGTATTTACAATGAGATATTTAACCCAACGCTATACGATTTTGTATTTGGTATCGTGTTATGGTCTACTCCTCTATCGAAAGAAGAGTTAGAACTACCAGAACTTATTTCAGGATCGTAACCGGTGTACTTTGTTTTAGTGATTAAATTACGACCAGATAATACTAATTGAGCTTTTTTAAAGAAGGCAACTTTTGTAAATTTAGCTAAATCAAATGCTGCAGAAACGTTTCTCAAACGTAGAAAAGATGCATTTTCGTAAAAATAATCCTTCGTTCCATTATTCGAACCTGCCTGATAAATACCACGATAAAAAGCGGTGAAAGCTTGCGTTTCAGGCACTCCTGTTGTTGGATTTGTAATTGTAATCGGGTTGGTATAGTTGCTGCTTATTCCATCTCTATACATCCAACTTTTTGTTTGGTTGTATAAATGGCTGCCATAAATCCAATCCCACTGAAAACTAAGAGTTGCAAAACTTTTATACGAAATTGTGTTTATAAAACTCATGTTGAACTTTGGATTTGGATCACCAAATGCAAATTTATCTTTTGAGTTTACAGGTCTTTTTGTTGTTTTATCTACCACGTATCCATTACTCGCCACTTCGTAGTTGCCTTGGTTTGCTTTGTCAATAAATGGTAGGCCTGTTATCGGATTCAATTGGTCAACTGACTTTAATATCAAAAAACCATAAAGCTGTCCAATTTTTTCACCTTCTCTTAATACGTAATTAGAGCTGCCGGCTGCTGATGTAATTACAACTTCAGCTCCTTTTACTTTTGTTATTTTAGATGTTTGGTTGGAGAAGTTTGTTGTAAAATCCCATGTGAATTTCTTAGATGTTAAAACATTTAGGTTCAAAGAAGCTTGTATACCGTGAGAACCTAAACCATAAGCGTTTTGTGGTGCAGCACCATATCCAAGTGACGGAGCAACATCCACATCGTAAATTACGTTATCAGATTTTCTATCCCATTGTGTAAATGATATGGCTGCATTCTTCAACCAATTACCTTTTAGTAATTTTAACCCTATATCAAACCCTAATTCAGTTTCTTTACTTTTTTCAATTTCAATTTCTTTGTTTCCGGGAGTTATTGGTAATGTGAACACATTATTGGGGCCAAGATTAGCTGCACCTAAAGAGACAAAACGTTGGAATGTGCCTGGTTGAATACCCGCTTCGCCATAAGCAGCTCTTAGTTTTATATAATTTAATGTGTTATTTATTTTTCCGTTTTTCCAAAAACCCAAATTCGAGATATTTACAAAAGCATCACCTCTTGGAAAAGTTTGCGCCTTGGCTCCAGGTCTGTAAGAAGCAGACGAATAATCTCCTCTTACACCAACGGAAGCACCTGCTATATCGCTGTATTCAAAGCGCTGGTTTACCAACGCACCATAGGTTGTTGACGGCGCATAAAAATCTGATACAACCTTATAAACACCTGCCTGGCTTGCATTCCAAGGAGCAAATATTGGAGCATCATACCCATAAGCATAAAACTGTTTGTAGTTTGTTTTTCTGTAATCATACGTTAATTGAGTACTTGTTTTTAAAGGAAAATTGAAACCAAAATCCTTTTCAAAGTCTGTACGGATAATTGCCGTACCTACAAAATTTTGAAAAGTAGTTCTGTTATTGATATTGTCAATTTCCCCCGTTGTACTGCCTGATGTATTCGGATTGTAATTGCCTAAAAAATAATCTTGCGATACAGCGTTTTTATTCAATTCCTGGTTTTCGAAGCGATAAATAATATTTTGCTGTTGAAAATTCAGACCGTACTTCGCATCAAGTTCTACGTACCTATTAAACTTATAGTTTAAATTAAAATTTTGTACTATGTCAACTTTATTGTCTAATGTGCTTGAGTATTGGTTTACATAATTTGGATTGTAACTGTTTACACCTGCAGCATTGCCAAAATATGCTCCGTAATTACCATCTAAATCCTTTTGGTCGTAATTTGCAAATGGTCTGGTATTGTTTAAACTGTAAACAATACCTCTGCCTGTAGCATCGTTCAATGTATTTTTTGTGTACACCAACTGCGTACTTGACCTCAACGTCAGATTTTTAGCGAGTTCTATTCCTACATTGCTGGTAATATTTGATCGTTGGTAATCGCCATTGTTTTTAAAGTTCGAATTTTGTTTGTTGTTGGAAACAGAAATGAGATAATCCATTTTGTCTTTGCTTCCTGAAATTGTTAAAGCGTTATTAAAAGCATATCCTTTTTGAAAGAACATTTTATAATGATCATAAAACTGTAAATTTTTATCGTAGGCTTTGTTGGCATAACTTGTCGGAAGAAGCGGATTATAACTTACGTTTGAATTGTACTCTAAATTTTTTGGGTCAAAAGCAAGCAGCGTGGTACCGTTTATTACTTCGTTGTTTGCATTTGTGGCAAACGCATGAAATCTTGCCTTGCTAACGCCTCCAATATTTAATAATTCATTTGATGTAACACTACTGCTAATTTCAATAAGTGGTTTGCCAGGCTTGCCTTTTTTACTAAACAATTGTATTACACCATTTGCACCCTGCGCACCATAAAGGGTCGCACCCGCAGCGCCCTGAACAATTTCCACTCTCTCGTAAGCATTTACATCTAATGAATTAAAGTCAGTAGCTTTTACTTCTACACCATCGATTAAAATTAATGGCAATGTACCACCACGAATTGTGTTTATGCCTCTCAATAAAATATTTAGAGGTGCCCCTGGCGAACCGTTTGTGCTGCTAATCTGTGCTCCTGCAACTTGTCCAACAAGTTGTTGCGCCACATCGCCGGTTGACACCTTTATTTGGTTGGAAAGGTTTACTGACTCGACAGCGAAAGCAATTTTCTTTTTACTGGTAGCCACACCTACTCCTGTAACGACTATCTCAGAAAGAGATCTTGCATCCTGTATCAGACCTACTTCTGTACTCACACTTCCTTTTACAGTTTGCGAATTAAATCCAATGTAAGAAATCTCCAGTGGTGCCCCTTGTTCTGCTTTGATTTCAAATGAACCATCAGGATTAGAAACTGCATAGATTCTTTGTCCTTTTACTTTAATTGTAGCTCCCGCTATCGGAGAACCATCTTTTGCATCGGTTATTTTACCCTTTACCTGGGCTTGTGTAACCAATGAAAACAAACCCGCAAATAAAATTGCCAGTAACAGTTTAGTTTTTGTCATGTTATTATAATTTTGGTAGTGAATGTGAACGAATATAATAATAAAATAACTTTTTATTAACTTAAAGTTTCCACATTTTTTTCAATTGATGTGTATTGTTAAATGACAAGTAATAATTAAAGGAAAATGCTGCTTAAGGGCATTATGATTTGTATTAATAGGAAATAAGAGAAAATTTAACCAACACAAATTTATATTTGCAACATCAGTATCAGCTCAAACATATTAAACACGCCAATAGAATATATTACAGGGATTTCGGTACAGAGGGGCGAAATGCTGCGTAAAGAATTAAACCTTCATACCTACAACGATCTGCTGCACCATTTTCCTTTCAGGCATGTAGATAAAACGCAGGTAGATACTATTGCAACGCTGACTATGCACAATGAATATGCTTATGTTGCCGGTATTTTACTAAGCTTAGATATGATGGGAGAAGGGCGTAGTAAACGTCTTGTAGCAAAATTAAAAGACAATACGGGTGTTATAGAATTGGTTTGGTTTCAGGGAATAAACTATGTAGAAAAAGCAATACATGTGGGGCAGCAGTATTTACTCTTTGGCAAGCTAGGTTTCTTTATGGGCACTCCGCAAATTGCTCATCCAGAAATAGAAAATTTTTCGCCACAAAAAATGGCGGGTAAACCAAGCCTTGAGCCAATTTATCCCTGCACAGAAAAGCTAAAATCAAGGGGTATAAACGGTAACAATTTTAGCAAGTTTACAGCTGAGTTATTTACACGCATAAACATCAAAGACCTGCCTGAGAGTCTTCCTCAAAATATAATCGAACGGTATAAATTAATGCATCGTTACGACGCCTACAAGCAAATACATTTTCCTTCATCTGAAAAAAAATATCAGCTTGCATTGCGCAGACTAAAGTTTGATGAATTCTTTTTTGCACAGCTACGAATGAACCTCGTAAAATTGCAACGCCATAGGTTTAGCAGAGGTAATATTTTTGATAAGGTGGGTGATTTATTTAATGATTTTTATAGCAAATATTTACCCTTTACATTAACCAATGCACAAAAGAGAGTCTTAAAAGAAATACGAAGAGATACAGGCAGCGGCAGGCAAATGAACAGGCTCTTACAGGGTGATGTTGGTAGTGGTAAAACAATGGTAGCATTGCTTTGCATGCTCATTGCGGCTGATAATGATTTTCAAAGTGTACTAATGGCACCTACCGAAATATTGGCGCAGCAACATTTATTAAGTATTAAAGAATTATTAAAAGACATGCCCGTAAATGTGCAGTTGCTCACCGGCTCTGTCAAAGCAAGAGCCCGAAAACAAATACTGGCAGATGCAGAAGATGGAACAACAAATATTTTAATAGGAACCCACGCAGTTATAGAAGACAAAGTAAAATTTAAAAATCTAGGATTTGCTGTAATTGATGAACAACACAAGTTCGGTGTAGCACAGCGGGCGCAGTTGAGAGATAAAAATGTTATTCCACCACATATTTTGGTAATGACCGCAACACCTATACCACGTACGTTGGCTCTTACTGCTTATGGCGATTTAGATTATAGTGTTATGGATGAATTACCGCCAGGCAGAAAACCAATTTTAACAACGCACAGAAACGAATCTGCAAGGCCGCAGGTTATGGGTTTTATAAAAGAAGAAATTGAACTTGGCAGACAGGTATATATTGTTTATCCATTAATTGAAGAGAGCAGTGCAATGGATTACGAAAACCTAATGAAAGGGTATGAAGAGGTAAAATCTTTTTTTCCTGAACCAAAGTTTTGGATAAGTATGGTCCATGGCAAACAGCCGTCTGAACAAAAGGAGGCAAACATGCAACGGTTTGTAAAAGGCGATACAAATATTATGGTAAGTACAACTGTTATTGAAGTAGGTGTAAACGTGCCTAACGCGTCTGTAATGGTGATAGAAAGTGCTGAAAAATTTGGATTATCTCAACTGCACCAGTTGCGGGGCAGAGTAGGGCGTGGGGCAGATAAGAGTTATTGTGTTTTGCTTACCGGTAATAAATTATCGAACGATGCCCGGGAGAGAATGAAAATAATGGTTGCTACCAACGATGGTTTTGCCATAGCAGAAAAAGACCTTGAAATTAGAGGACCGGGCGAAATAGAAGGCACAAAGCAAAGTGGTGCATTAAACTTTATGCTCGCAAGTCTGGTCAATGATAAAGCTATGCTTGAAGTTGCTAAAATTACAGTAGAAAAATTATTGGAAGCTGATCCGGATATTTTGCTGGAAGAAAACCTGCCCGTAAAAAGTTTTCTGATTTCGCAAAAAGGGAAAACCAAGTGGAGTAAAATAGCATAGCATTTGTAACGATAAGTTAAACAAAGAGGCTAATTAAAAGTTTTTAAAACAGAACGCATTCTTTATTCGTTTATTTAATTAAATTGTAAATAAATACTTCCATTGACTGTTTCAACTAAATCTTCTTTATTTATTGTATTTTTTCTGCTTCTTTTTTTTCAAAGTAAAAAATCGTGGGCACAAATGGAGTTTGTGCAAAATAAAGGGCAGTGGAATAAAAAAGTTTTGTATAGAGGAGATTTTAACAATGGTTCTTTTTTTTTGGAAAGCAAAGGTTTTACAGTTTTGATGCACAAAGCAGATGATGTAATAAAGCTATCCGAATATACCCATAGCACTTCAAAAAAAATAAATCCAAAAGAAAATATTCCCGATACTTTTACTCTCCATTCAGCGGTTTACAAGGTTATTTTTTTAGGTGCAAATACTTCTGCAGAAAGAATACCTGATAAACCTTCTATTACGTACAACAACTATTTTATTGGCAATGATCCCGCTCAATGGGCAGGTAATTGTAAAATATTTGGTGCAGTAACTTATAAAAATATTTATCCCAATATTGACCTGAGATATTACAGCAATAAAGATCAGCTTAAATACGATTTTATTGTGAAGCCCGGTGGTAATCCTGCATCTATAGCAATGCGTTACGATGGTGCAACTTCTATTTCAGTAAAAGAAAAAGAACTTATTGTACAAACATCTGTTGGTGATGTAAAAGAGTTAGCTCCTTATTCTTATCAAACTGGCTTGGCAGGTTCAGAAACCATCAACGCCAAATATGTTGTAAATGATAATGTGGTAACCTTTAAAGTTGACAAGTATGATGAAAAAGCAACTCTGGTTATAGATCCTCAAATAATTTTTGCATCCCTTTCAGGAAGTACATCTGATAATTGGGGCTACACTGCTACACCCGGGCCCGACGGAACTTTTTTTGCCGGAGGAATTGCATTTGCATCTGGTTTTCCTGTTTCTCCCGGGGCTTATCAAACCCAATTTAGTGGGGGTGTTTCAGAAGGTGTTTTTGGTGGAGTAGATATGGCTATTTTTAAATTTTCTGCAGACGGAAGCCAGCGTGTTTATGCAACTTATATAGGAGGGAGTGGCAACGAGCAACCCCATAGTATGATAACAGATGCTGCCGGCAATTTAATTATTGCAGGTAGAAGTAATTCATCTGATTATCCAAGGCTTACAGGTATACCAGCCACAGGAGCAAATTTTGATATTGTTGTAACCAAATTAAATGCAGCGGGTAGCGCACTCATTGGTTCTGTAAAAATAGGTGGATCTAATGACGATGGTGTAAACATCAGGCCTAAATATGTGGGCTCAAGTGGTGCTGATAGACTTAGAAGAAACTATGGCGATGATGCCAGAAGTGAAGTTATATTAGATGCGAATAACAATGTTTATCTGGCCTCGTGTACACAATCAAATGATTTTCCTGTTTTTCTTGCAGCGCAGCCAACTTTTGGCGGTGTTCAGGATGGTGTTATATTAAAATTCACTCCCAATCTTTCTTCATTATTATTTTCTACTTATTTTGGTGGTAGTAGTGATGATGCGTGTTTTGTAGCATCTATAAATCCTATAACACAAAATCTTTATATTGGCGGTGCTACATCTAGTTCAAATTTACCTGGCAATACATCAGGAACAATTAACCCTACTTTTCAGGGAGATATAGATGGATTTGTTACAATACTTCCTCCATCAGGTGGTTCTTTTTTAAAAACAACTTATTTAGGAACCAGTGCAAAAGATTTGGTGTATGGGTTAAAGTTTGATAAAATTGGTTTTCCTTATGTTATGGGTACAAGTACAGGAAACTGGTTTGTTTCCAGTAATGTTGGATTTCAAAACCCGGGATCAAAACAGTTTATTTCAAAATTAAAACCTGATTTATCAGATTACGTTTACTCCACTGTCTTTGGTAAAAGTGGAACTGATCCGAGTATTTCTCCCATTGCATTTTTGGTTGACCGTTGCGAAAATGTATATGTATCTGGTTGGGGTGGTGGGATCAACGTAGGGCAGGGTTATTCAACAGGTAATACATCTGGCTTGCCCGAAGTAAATCCATTATCACCTATACCACCGCCGGATGGGAAAGACTTTTATTTTTTTGTATTAAAAAAGGATGCCACTGCTCAGTTATTTGGCTCGCATTATGGCGAAAATGGTGGTAATACAGGAGACCATGTAGATGGCGGTACCAGTCGTTTTGATGCCAACGGTGTTATTTATCAGGCCATATGTGCTAACTGCCAGGGCAGAGTTTCTAATCCACAGGTCTTTTTTCCCGCAACCGCCAATGCGTGGGCAAGAATAAATGGTGGAAGTGGCTGTAATCAGGGTTCTGTAAAAATTGAAATGAATTTTGCAGGGATAAGTGCTGAAGTACAATCAACTATTGGCGGTGTTGTAAAAGACACCTTTGGGTGCATTCCACTTACTGTAAATTTTAAAGACCTTCAACAAAAAGGTAAAAAATATTATTGGAATTTTAATTCTACAGTAAATCCAAATGCGGTAGACACCATTACTACAGATCCTGATGCTGTATTTACTTTTAACAAAGTGGGAACTTATAAGGTACGCTTAATTGCAGAGGATTCAAGTACCTGTAATATTAGAGACACAAGTTACATTACCATTACAGGGGGCAACAATAAAGTTAGATCAAGTTTTACAAAAAACAAATTACTCCCCTGCGATAGCAGTATTTATAAATTCGTAAATACTTCATCTTCGAGTTTAGGTTCATCATTTACAACGGGATCTTTTGTATGGGATTATGGTGATGGTTCTCCATTAGATACTGCAGGGTTGACACCTGACAGGCTTCATCGTTTCCCGGGGCCGGGAACTTATTTTGTAAAATTATCCGTTGTAGATGCCAGATTTTGTAATGCACCAGTTACTTTAATAGATACATTAAGAATTAACTCAAAAGTAGTTGCCTTACCTGCAAAAATTGCTTTAGGTTGTGTTGGCGATACTATTAAATTTAAAAATAATTCACTGGGTGGTTTGTCGTGGTCATGGCATTTTGGAGACCCTTCTTCCGGAGCTAACGATTCATCTGTAAACTTTGAGCCTACACATATTTACAATAACCCGGGTTCTTACGTTTATTATCTTATAGCATATGATTCTACCACATGTAATAAGGTAGACACATCTGACTTTTTTACCATTGTAATAAAAGATAAACCGGTGGCATTATTTACCTGGGCACCAAATCCACCCGAGCCAAATGTACCTGTAAGGTTTACAAATCTTTCAACATTTGCTGACACTTATTTGTGGGAGTTTGGAGATGGTGAAACATCAACAGTATTTGCACCGGTGCATGAATATACCACTACCGGTAAATACAGCGCAAGGCTTACTGCATCAAGTAAAGCGGGCTGTGCAGCGGTGTACGATTTACCTGTAGATGTAATAGTTAACCCTTTGCTGGATGTACCCAATGCATTTACACCCGGCAGGTTTGGCTTAAACAGTGTGGTTAATGTTCGTGGTTTTGGCATTGTGAAAATGGACTGGAAGATATACAATCGGTGGGGTCAATTAATTTTTCAGTCAGAAAGCAAGCGCCTAGGTTGGGATGGTACATTTAAAGGAATTTTACAACCGACAGATGTATATGCGTATACACTTGATGCAGAATTTAGTGATGGAAAAAAATTGCGAAAAACAGGAGATATAACGCTGCTTAGATAGCGGAAAACTTCTAAGTTTTTCAACACAAAAGCGTAAATAAAAAGATTAATTTCAGGAGATTTAAATAATTATAAAGTCAGTTGCGGCAAATAAAAAAAATATTAATAATACAACTCTCATTGTTGACAGGATTGATTTCCTTTGGGCAGGATTTGCATTTTTCTCAATTTTATAACTCTCCTCTCACAACAAATCCTGCTAATACCGGCTTTATACCCGATGCAGATTATCGCATCGGAGTTAATTACAGAACCCAGTGGAATAGTATTATTTCAGCACCATATAAAACTATTAGTGCATACGGCGATGCTCAGTTTTTTAGAGATAAATTAGACAATGGATGGCTGGGTTTAGGTGGGGTTTTACTCAGTGATCAGGCCGGTAGTGGTGGATTAAAGTCTAATAAATTTTATGCTTCTGTAGCATATCATCAAATGCTGGGACTTAGTAGTTTGTTAAGTGCAGGATTTAATTTGGGTTATGTATCAAAAAGAATTGATCCAAGTGTTTTAAAATTTCCAGATCAGTTTAATGGGAAGTTTTTTGATGGTACTACAACAACCGGTGTACAATTTTCAAACCTCAATATTTCTTATTACGATATGCAGGTTGGCTTAAATTATGCATATTTCCCAAAAGAGGATATTTATATAAATGCAGGTTACTCCATTCATCACGTTAATAAACCCAAGGAAAGTTTTTTCGACGATAATACCGGAGGAGGCAAAATTCCGATAAGACAAATAGGGTTTGTAAATGCCATCTTAAAGGTAAACCCAAGGGTAATAATAAACCCAAATATTTATTTTACAACTCAGGCACGTTCAATAGAATTAAACGGCGGTATAAATGCTAATTACAATCTTTCTGAATATGGGGAAAGCCAGTTAATAGCAGGTTTATATTATCGTTATAAGGATGCAATTATTCCTACCATTGGTTTTGAAACAAAAGGAACTGCATTTACTTTTAGTTACGATGCTACTACATCCTCCTTAAAAACTTTTAATAATTACAGAGGTGCTGCAGAATTTAGTATTGTAAAAAAAGGTTTTTATCCGGGTAACAGCGACAGACAAACCTTATGTCCTAAATTTTAATGGAAGTTTGTATTTCCTTAATTTATTCTCTTCTTAAAAATTCCAGATCGTACTTTTAAACATACCTATATAAAACCGAACTTTGTTTAAAATTTAGTTTCATGATTATTGTTGCAGACAGAACTACAGACTTCCGTGAACATTTAAATACTTTTAAAAAAATTGTTGGGGAAGCGTATGTTTTTACAGACGAAGAAACATTGGATAACTGTGCTAAAGATGAAACTGAAAACCTTTATTTTTTGCCTGATATTGTTATTAAACCCCGTACTGCCGAAGAAGTAAGTGAGGTGATGAAAATTTGTAATGCCAATAGAATTCCTGTTACACCTAGAGGTGCCGGTACAGGTTTAAGTGGTGGGGCATTGGCACACATCGGTGGTGTTGTAATTTCTTTTCAACGAATGAACAGTATTCTGGAAATTGATGAAAGGAATTTACAGGTTACAACTGAACCCGGCGTAATAACTCAGGTACTGCAAAATGCTGTTAAAGAAAAAGGACTGTTTTATCCGCCCGATCCCAGCAGTTATGGCAGTTGTTTTATTGGAGGAAATATTGCTGAAAACAGTGGTGGTCCCAAAGCTGTAAAATACGGTGTAGTAAAAGATTATGTGTTAAACCTGCAGGTGGTTTTACCAACAGGAGAAATAATTTGGACCGGCGCAAATGTTTTAAAAAATTCAACCGGTTATAATTTAACACAGCTCATTGTTGGAAGTGAAGGCACATTGGGGCTTGTTACAAAAATTGTTTTAAAATTAATTCCACATCCCACCCACGATTTATTAATGCTCGTTCCATTTAATGATCTGGAAAAAGCCGGAGCTGCGGTTAGCGCCATTTTCCGTGCAGGGTTTACACCAAGTGCATTGGAGTTGGTTGAAGCGAATGCTTTAAAAATTGTAAGCAAATTTGTTGACAGTAGTTCTGTAAAAATTGACGATGATGTGGCTGCACATATTATCATTGAAGTTGATGGAAATGATATGGAGGTTTTGATGAAAGAAATGGAAGCTATTGCGAACGTGCTTGCAGGTTTTGACTGTGGCGAAATTTATTTTGCAGATGATGCGCAGCAAAAAGCCGAATTGTGGAAATTGAGAAGAAGAGTTGCAGAAGCAGTTAAAATTGATGGTTATACAATTGAGGAAGATACTGTAGTACCAAGGGCTTCACTCCCGGCATTAATAAAAGGAGTAAAAAAATTAAGTGTTCAATACGATTTTGAAGTTGTATGTTATGGCCACGCAGGTGATGGTAATTTGCATGTGCGCATAAAAAAAGAAGGCTGTATTTATAGCCTTAATAATGAGAAAATAATCCCGGCATTAAAAGCGCTTTTTATTCTTATAAAATCGCTTGGCGGTACAATCAGCGGTGAGCATGGTATTGGTCTTATTCAAAAAGAATTTATTCCTATTATGTTTGATGAGATAACGTTAAATATAATGCGTGGAATTAAAAAAATATTTGACCCTAATAACATTTTAAATACTGGTAAAATTTTTGATCAACATTAAACAAGTTATTTTTTTTTTAGTTTTAATAAAAATATCGGATATGAAGAAGTCAATTATGTTGTTTTTTTGTTTCAGTGCATTGCTAATAAATGTAAATGCTCAAACAGAAAAAAAAGAAGAGGATAAAGAAGAGATAAAAGGGGGGTTTAAAAAAGAAAACTTGTTTGCAGGAGGTAACGTTGCATTGGGTTTAGGCTCAGGTAACTTTTCTGCGGGTGTGGGGCCTTACTTTGGTTATAGTATTAACAAATATGTAGATGTGGCTGTTGGCTTGAACTATAGTTATATTTCCCAAAGAGATTACTACACAACATTAAAATTACGTCAGTCTGTAATTGGTCCAAGTGCATTCGTACGGTTATATCCTGTAAAATTTTTGTTCGCACATGCACAATACGAGTATAATTTTATAAAAAATAAACAAATTTACGGTAACGGTATTTCTGACAATGTTTCCAAAATAAATGTCTCAAGCTTTTTAATAGGACCTGGTTTTGCAAGTGGTAGAGATGCAAATAATAAAACCTTTTATTATATTTCTGTATTGTTTGATGTTATCAAAAACATTAATTCTCCTTATACTGATAACCTTGGTCGAGTGACTCCAATTATTCGTGCCGGTTATAATGTTGCACTATTTCAGGGCAATGGTGGAAGAGGTAATAGCAGAAGAAATGAAAGAGAAAGAAGAAGATTTTAAATGTGTTTCAAAAGCGCATCAGGCTCATTTATTACAGTCATTTCATCCAATGGGTTATTGTATAAAAAACCTTGGTCGTGCAATCGTGTAATGTGAGCTATAATATGATCGTAGAACCCAGCAGTGTTTAAAAAAAATATTTTTTTGCTGTGTATCTTTAATTGATTCCAGGTGAGCATTTCAAAAACTTCATCAAGGGTTCCATAACCACCAGGCAAAATTATTGCAGCATCGCATTTTTCATAAATCATTTTTTTTCGGCTGTGCATTCCATCTACCACATGCGTTTCTGTAAGCGATTCATGTATTATTTCTTGCGTCTGCAAAAGCTCGGGAATAATACCGGTTACATTCCCATTGTTTTCTAAGGCAGCATTTGCAATAGCGCCCATCAGGCCTCTGTTTCCACCGCCATAAATTACATCAATATTTCTTTCTGCCAGTAATTTTCCAAGCGCCCTTGTATGTTCTTCATACAAAGGATTGTTACCTAATTTACTGCCACAAAAAACTGCCATTGCTTTTATGTTCATACTTTTTTTATTATAGGCATGTAAAGTGATTAATATTTTTGAATTGCAACAATATTTTTTGATGAAGTTTTTTTAAGAAAAAACCACACCGATGGGTGTAGCTTTTTAAGTTAATCTGTTGATTAACTATTAGGTAAAACATTTTACGAAGAGCATCAATTTTTAATATTTAAAACGGTGGATCTGCAGGAGTATTAGGGTTGTTATTTCTTTCTGAAAGTGGATAGGGGAAAAATCTACGCTTCATTTCACCCTGCGGTCTGTTAAACCTTCTCATATCTTCCAGCTTTAAACCCGTAAAATATAACTCGATACAACGGTTTCTATAAATCTCTATTAACAATGAATTTACATCGCTTGCTCCTGTATAACCTAAAACAATATTTGCAGCAATGCCTGTTGCGTCTGCGGCTGGTGCCTGTTTTAAAATAGCATCAATAATACTTTGCGCTGTAACCACATCAGGGGTAGATTGGCGTAATAAGCACTCTGCTCTTATCAACCGCATTTCATCCGGCAGATAAACAGGAATTGTTCTAATAGAGTTATTCCAAAAACCATTAAACCTATAGCGGGGGGCTATTGTAGGATTAATGCTTGTGTATTGTGATACTCTTGCATCGTTAATTGCAGGGGCAATAGAAGCTGGCAAACCTAAAGTGCTATCTAATGGTTGTACTACATTGTTGGTAGAAGTAAAACTAAAGAATACAGGATTCGGGTTTGCTGCCTCATAATTAAATGCAATAGCCCTGCTTACATCAACTAACCCAGCTGCACTTAAAGCACCTGAATAATTACCCAAAAACAAATTGTAACGGGCCTTTACAGCATTTAATACATTTACGATGTTAATTCCGGGTGCTTCGCTTGGGGTAAATCTCTTAAACCCAATCGGCAAATCATCATCAAATTCTTTGCTTATTGGATTTGCAGCAATAGAAGACAGGGCATTATCAATTGTAGCAACTGCCCTGGAAAATCCCGCAGTCCTTACACTAAAATTTGTTAAGGCACTACCACCAATACCCACACCAGTTGTATCGGGAACTTTTTCCCAAAACTGAGCTAAACTACCTAGGGCTAAAGCCTTAAAAATACTGGCATAACCTAATACACCACTCGCATAACCACTACCTCCTAAAGCAGGACTTGCCGCAAACTTATTACCGGTAGCCGCACCAATAGCATTATTGGCATCGAAAATAATCTTGTTGGCAGTAGCCCAAAAGTTTCCTAGTAAAGCATTGGTATTATCTACAGAACCACCGCCTGCTATCAATTGTGCCTCCGATAAATTTCCAACATTTACAAGTTGCGTTTCATTTGTTACCAAACCATTGGCATTGCTAATTGACAGTAATAGTGAACGGCTGTAAGTTCTTTGTAAACCCACCACCACAGCAGTTACTGCCCTCGGGTTATTAAATGTTTGTTCAGCAGTAGCGCCGGTAATTACAGGAAAATCCTTCTTGCAAGATGATACAAGTATACCACTACATAAACCAAGAATTGTTACTATAAATATTTTATTTTTCATTTTATTGTTTTTTTAGATTAAAATTTTGCTTGCACACCAATGCTGAATGTTCTTGGAATTGGAACACTTCCAAAATCAACTCCACGAATTAAAGTACTTTGCCCTCCTGCATTTACTTCAGGATCGTATCCGATATAATTAGTCCACACAAACAAATTTCTTCCGGTAACATTTATAGATAAATCGTTTACAAATTTGCCAATTTTTCCAAATTTATAGGCTAAAGATAATTCTCTTAACCGCACATTACTACCGTCATCAATACGCCATTCTTCAATACCATATATACCGGTTGGCACCACGGCCGTAGGAGAATATACACTCACGTAACCACGAGGTAATTGACCTGTTTGAACAAGTTCGGCAATTTTACCATTTCCTACCCCTTGCCTTGTTCTAAAATCTGCGTTAAAAACATTGTTTCCTTTTGTAACGTCAATCTGTGTCCTAAAGTTGAAGTTTTTGTAATTGACCTCGTTTATTAAAGTTGATGTATATTTTGGGTTTGGATTACCAATAATTTTTCTGACAACAGCAGTTCCGGGAGCAGGAATACCCTGACCGGCAGGACCACCTGCAAAAAAATCAACTATTGTTGGATTTAAAACACTGTTTAAATTATTGCTGTTTTGAATACCATACGCTGTACGAGGAATACCCAGCGGACTTAACACCAGGCCACTGTTATTTGGTAAGCCGATGTTATTTTTTGAAAACATACCACCGGAGGTTGTTTGAAAAAAAGTGCCATAAAATACACCTACAGGTTGCCCTTCAATAAGTGCTATAGGAGCGCCACCGTTTGTAGCATATAAAATTATAGGTTGCGGTAGATTTGTAATTTTATTTCTGTTGTGGTTATACAACCCTGTAATGTTCCATGACAAATCTTTTGACTTGATTGGTGTACCACCAAGCATAATTTCAAAACCTTTATTCTCTAAATTTCCTGCATTATCCAATAATGTAGAAAAACCAGTTGTTGGTGCAATACTTCTTGCAATGTTTAACTGATTTACTTTTTTGTTGTAAACATTTACAGTTAACGTAACTCTGCTATCAAGAAATGCTAAGTCTGTTCCAAATTCAAACTCTTTTTGTCTTTCGGGGCCCACATTTGGGTTAGCAGCCTGCGAGCTTGAAGCATACCCTGTATTGCCTACAAACGAGCTTGAAGTGTAAAGATTAAATCTATCTGTAACTCCTAAAGATGTAAGATTTCCACTTTCTCCGTAGGCTGCTCTAAACTTAATCAAATCAATCCATTTGCTGATATTGGCCTTCTGCCAGAAGTCCATGCTGCTTATTACCAAACTCCCACTTACCTTTCCGTAGGTTTGATTTCTTTGACTGCCACTAAACAAACTACTTCCATCTCTTCTAATAGCTCCTGTTAAAAAAGCAAAGCCTTTATATTTAAAATTTTGCTGTACAAAAGTTCCTGTTATAGAAAGTTCTCCACGAGCGTCTGAACTCAGCAGAGGCGTCGATGCACTAGAAACATTTTGTGTAGAGCCGACTAAAATGCCTTGCCCTTGTGCTAACAAATAAGTTTGATTTTCATATTGCTGAGAAAATCCTACCTGCGTTGTACTGCCAAAGTTTTTCGTAATATCAAAATTGTAAGTGGCATTTACATCATGGTTAATACCGAAAAAATTGCTGTTTGCTGCACTTGCATAACCATTAAGTGATGGAGTTAAAGTAGCCCCACCACCAAAAAATGCTGTACTCACATTGTAGGTATATGGAGGCATAAAGGTGGTACCTTTTTGAGAATAATTATCAATACCCATTGTATAATCTATACTCAAATGGTTTATTGGTTTTAATTTTATTCCAACACTTGCAATTAAACGGTAGGTTACATTCTTTTGCTTTAGGTCATCAATTACACTTACCGGATTTACTCGTCCTCTCTCTCCAACGGCCAGAATATTTCCAAAAGCATCTCTCTGTTGTATATTATGAAAATTACCAAGGATCGTTACTGCATTCATGGGCGAGAAGAAGGAGTTACCGTCTGGTTTTTCATTCGCCGAACTGTTTACATAATTTAAACCCAATGATGTACTTAGCCATCTGTTTAAAACCTGATCTATGTTGGTTCTAAAACTAAATCTTTGAAAATCGGTATTCTTTACAATTCCTTGATTGAAAAAATAAGCGCCAGACATGAAGTATTTAGTCTTTTCAGTACCTCCTGTAATATTTACATTGTTATCGGTCCCTACCGCCGATCTAAAAATATAATCCTGATAATCATATCTGGTTACCGGCGTTGTATTCGTTAGAGCCGGCGTTAAAACATCTTGGGTCTGTGCACCCGTTCCGTCTGTTGGTCCGCCAAATTTTGTTGGTGATTGGTTTACATCTAATTTTTTTCTTAATCCGCTAAACATCACTGTAGATGAAAAACTTACTTGCGGAGCACCGGTTTTACCCTTTTTCGTAAAAATTTGTACTACACCGGCATTTGCACGACTGCCATAAATAGCCGCAGCAGCAGCGCCATTTAAAACTTCAATTCGTTCAATATCATTTGGATTAATATCTACCAATCTATTTTGACCCACAGTACCTACTGAGTTTTGGCCATCATAACTAGCCTGTGTATTTGTAACCCTTGTTGTGCTGTTATTAATAATAACACCATCAATAACATAAAGCGGTTCAGAAGCAAATAATGAGCTAACCCCCCTTAACCTTACACTCATACTACCTGCCGGGTCGCCATTGTTTTGCGTTATTTGAGCCCCGAGTGTTTTACCTTGCAAAGCCATTAATGCATTTGATGAGGCTCCTTTTGTAAGCTGTTCGCTTTTTACCGTACTTACATAGCTACCCAATTGCCTCTTTGTAGTTCCGGCCGTTGTACCCGTGACCACAACTTCATCAAGTCCCAAGGCGTCATCCTTTAAAGTTGCGTTTGCCGTTATGTCATCATTGTCGGTTACTGTAATTTTTTGTTCTATAGATTTTAGACCTGCACCGGAAATTACCACCGAATATCTACCGGCTTTTAATTTTGTAATTAATAAATAAGTTCCGTCCGCAGTCGTGGTTGTACCTGCGTTTTGATTTTTAATGGTTATAGATGCTCCACTTATTGCCGCAGCTTTAGTATCCGTTACTTTTCCACTAATTTTTACCTGCGCCATTGCTGCACAAACAAATAGATTTAATAAAATGATGAGGCTTACCATCTTCACTTTATTAAACCGTTTTACGTTGTTTTTTTTCATAATTGTAGTTTTTGATTTTTAGTGCTAATGTTATTTTAATATCGTTTTATTTTCTTTGCAGTTAAAAACATTCTCATAAAATTTCTGTGCCTAATTTTTTAAAGGGTATTAATATTTCATTGTTGTTGTCTAATTCCGTAATTAAAATATTAATGTTATTTGCATCACATATTTTAATTGGCTGTGTTGTATTTATTTTTTCTGAAATGCTAAGAGACACAACTTTGGTTGAAGATTCTATTATTGCTTTTTTTACCTGCACTACTTCCCAATCATTATCTGTAAGCCCATTTGTAGCATCAATTGCGTTTGTACCAATAAAACATATATCTGCTTTTAACTGTTTTATCTTAAAAATAGCATCAGCACCAACAGTGAGTTTTGAACTTTTAGAAAGTTTATCTCCAATTATTATTACATCGATATTAGGATGATTTAAATATTCCAGAGCCACCGGTATACTTCCTGTGATGAATGTTGCTTTTAAATTTTCGGGTAATGCCCTAGCTAATTCCATGATAGTTGTACCACCGGTTGTTAGTACAAACATTCCGTCTTTTATCAGCGAAATTGCTTTTTGCGCTATTATTTTTTTACTAGTTAACTCATATACTGATGAAACGTTGACTGAACTATGGAAAGAATTTGACAGGGCGCCACCGTGTACTTTTATAATTTTTCCCGAGTCTGCTAAATCCTGCAAATCTCTCCGCACTGTATCTTCAGATACATCCATTACTAGGCTTAAATCACTGCTCAAAATGCGATTGTGTAAATTAATATTATGGAGGATGTAAGCTTGCCTTTCTATTTTTAGCATTAATTAAATTAGATATAGAATACAATCTATTAAAAAAAGGCTAAATATTGCATAAAGCTGTATGTTTATTTAAATATACTGCATAAAGCCGCCTTTTAAGTGATTCAAAATAGCAAATACAAGCACACATGAAGTTTATATATATATTTACAAAATGAATAAAAATATTTCAAGGCTCCACACGATTGCGCAAAAAAGCGAACGTATTATTGTTGGGCTTATGAGTGGTACTTCATTGGATGGATTGGATGTGGCACTTTGCAGTTTAGCAGGTAGCGGATTAAATACGAAAATAAAATTATTAAAATTTTCGACAATGTCTTACGATGCGGATTTTAAAACTGAGATAAAAAATGTCTTTAGCAAAAAGGAAGTGGATCTGGAAAAACTAACCCTCCTAAATCCATACATTGGATTACGACATGCATCTGTTATAAATGACTTGCTCAAAAAATGGAACATTAAAAATGAAGATGTAGATATTATTGCAAGCCACGGTCAAACAATTTACCATGCACCCAAAATTTTACATGGGCAAGATAAGTTTGGTAATGCAACTTTACAGATTGGCGACGGTGATCACATAGCTGTAAATACAGGCATAATTACAGTAAGTGATTTTAGGCAAAAACATATTGCCGCAGGGGGCGAAGGTGCACCGCTAGCCGTGTACGGTGATTATTTAATTTTTGGTAAGCAAGGAGAACATAGAATTTTATTAAACATTGGCGGCATTGCAAATTTTACTTTTTTACCAGGTAGTATGGATGCATCAAAAGTTTTTTGTACAGACGTTGGCCCAGGTAATACAATGATGGATGCTTATATGCAAAAACAATTTCCTGGAGAATATTACGATGAAAATGCGGCAATTGCAAAACAAGGGAAGATTGATGAAACACTTTTGCAGGCATTAAAAGAAAATGATTTCTTTAAAAAAAATTTCCCAAAGACTACAGGTCCTGAGTTATTTAATCTTAAATATTTAGCAGATGCGCAAAAAAAATCAAATAAGAATGACTTGAGTAAATATGATGTGATGGCAACGCTAAATAAATTCTCAGCAGATATGATTGTTGCAGCAATCAAACAAAGTATTGAGCCGCAAAATTTTATTACATACAGCAGTGGTGGTGGTATGCACAATCCTTTATTAATGCAACATATACAGGAACAATTACCGGAGATTATTTTTAAAACAACCAAAGATTTAAATGTTAATCCAGATGCAAAAGAAGCAGTACTGTTTGCAGTGTTAGCCAATGAAGCATTGTGCGGCGGCGAAACTAATTTCGGCGAAGCTGTGCCAAGTGTTAGTATGGGGAAGCTGAGTTTTCCGAATTAGAGGAAATGGCGGTTAGTAAGACGAGATTGGCGGGTAGCAGGTGGGAAATTGATGGTAGTGAGTGTAGAGTGGCACATAAGGAATAGTGAATGATATTTACGAAATGCAATTGCCTAAAGAGAAAACAATGTTTACCGTTGGTAATACCTATGCAGATGTAGCCAATAAATTTTCAATAAATTCTTCAATTTCTGTATAATTCTTCGGAATAAACGGAAAATATTTTTTGTAATCAACCGTTTTGTTAAAGAAAATTTAGACGAAAAAAATTAAGAAATAAAAATTTGAGATGAGGTTTTTATGTAAAGCAATTTAAAAGTGGCAGGTGCTACTTCTAAAAGCTAAGCACCATTACCAATTGCCAGACCCTGTTTCCCACGACTCACTCGTCAAACCGCACCTCCCTTCCATCGCCTTCTTCACACTTCCATTTTTCAACAATAGATTTTTTGCAACTTCATAATCTTTCATACCTGTTTTTTCCATCAGCATTTTAGTACCTCTATCAACTAATTTTTCGTTGCTCAGTTGCATATTCACCATTTTATTTCCTTCTACTCTTCCAATCTGTATCATCACAGCAGTGGAAATCATATTTAAAATAAGTTTTTGTGCAGTACCACTTTTCATACGAGTGCTGCCGGTTACAAACTCAGGACCTACAACGACTTCTATGGGAAAATCTGCATGCTCACTTATGGGCGAACCAGGGTTGCACGAGATAGAACCGGTAGTAATATTTCTTTTTCTGCATTCTTCCATAGCGCCAATAACATAAGGTGTAGTGCCGCTTGCAGCTATTCCAATCACAACATCTTTATCATTTACATTATGCGCTTCAAGGTCTTCCCAACCATGGGTAAGACTGTCTTCCGCATTTTCAATGGCGTTTTGTATGGCTTTTTCACCTCCGGCAATAAGGCCAATAATTAAACCATAAGGCATACCAAAAGTTGGTGGTATTTCACTTGCATCTAAAACACCTAATCGTCCACTTGTACCTGCACCCATGTAAAATAACCTGCCTCCTGCAAGCATTCTGTCAACAATAACACTTACAAGTTTTTCTATTTGTGGGATAGCTGCAGCAACGGTAGCAGCTACGGTTTCATCTTCTATATTTATGTTGATTAGTAACTCATGCACACTCATTTTTTCCAGATCATTGTAATTGCTTGTGCCCTCTGTTACGCTTATAAATTCCTGCATATTATGTTTTATTAATTAATGCATCTGCAATTTACGGGTTAAATTTATTCGTATATATTTTAAACATTTGAGGGGTTTGGTAAGAAAAAAACAAGCTATATTTATCCACATTACTCGGTAACGAAAAATGTATTATGGCCAACGAAACAATTACGCCCCATCGTTTATTATCTTTCGAAAAAATTGATACAGTTATTTATACTTCTATGGAAGAAGTTTGTAATGCTGTTGCAAACGAAATAGCAACACTAATTAGCTCTAAAAATGCTGCCGGAGAAACGACTGTCCTAGGTCTTGCAACAGGAGCCACACCAAAAAAAGTTTATGCTGCATTAATTCGTTTGCACAAAGAGCAGGGCTTAAATTTTGAAAACGTCGTAGCCTTTAACCTTGATGAATACTATGGTTTGCAGGCAAATGCTATACAGAGTTACAGCAGGTTTATGAACGAAAATTTATATAACCACATCAATATAAAAAAAGAAAAATGTTTTATTCCGCAGGGAGATATAAACTCTGAAGACGTAAAAAAGCATTGTGAAGAATATGAAAAAAAGATGTCATTTTATGGTGGTATTGATTTGCAACTTTTGGGTATTGGTAGAAATGGTCACATTGGTTTTAACGAACCCGGCAGCAATATAAGTTCTGTAACAAGGCTGATAACGCTGGACAACCTTACCCGTTTTGATGCGGCTTATGAGTTTGGTGGTCTTGCCAATGTGCCCCGCAAAGCCATAACAATGGGCATTGGCAGCATTTTAAAAGCAAAAAGAATTGTATTGCTTGCTTGGGGAGATCCTAAAGCGGATATTATTAAAGAAGCTGTTGAAGGCCCCGTAACAGAATTTGTGCCTGCCTCTTATTTGCAGGGGCATAAAAATGTGCAATTCGTACTCGATGAAAGCAGCTCTGCAGAACTTACTCGTATTAAAACCCCCTGGCTTACTGATGATGTTTTTTGGAACACAAACCTCATAAAAAAAGCCGTTACAAATCTTTCTTTCTCCTTAAAAAAGTCTATTTTAAAACTAACCAACAACGATTATAACCAAAATGGATTGAGTGATTTACTTGCTTTGTATGGACAGGCTTATGATATAAATATTGAAGTATTTAACCAGTTGCAGCATACTATTACCGGTTGGCCAGGCGGCAAGCCCAATGCAGAAGATACACACAGACCGGAGCGTGCAGAACCAGCAAAAAAAAGAGTGATTATTTTTAGCCCGCATCCCGATGATGATATTATTTCAATGGGTGGAACTTTTCAAAGACTCGTGGACCAAGGGCACCAAGTACATGTAGCTTACCAAACAAGCGGAAACATAGCAGTGGCAGATGATGAGGCATTGCGGTTTATAGAATTTGTAAAAGATTATAATGAGCAGTTTATCTTAAAAAGTGAACAAACAGAAAAAATGTACGACGATGCTTTGGCATTTTTAAAAGTAAAAAAGAATGGCGAAAGAGATATCGACGCATTGCGGCAGGTAAAAGGTATTATACGAAGAGGCGAAGCAAAAAATACCTGTCGCTTTGTAGGTGTGCCGAAGGAGCGTGCCCATTTTTTAAACCTGCCCTTTTACGAAACCGGTTTAGTAGAAAAAAATGAAATCGGCGAAGCAGATTTTGATATAATTGAAAAATTAATTGATGAAATAAAACCACATCAAATTTATGCAGCTGGCGATCTCGCCGACCCGCATGGTACGCACAGGGTTTGTCTTGAAGGCGTGTTTGAAGCAGTGCGAAGATTAAAGCACAACAGTTACATGAACGATTGCTGGGTGTGGCTCTACAAAGGCGCTTGGGCCGAGTGGGATATAGATGTAATTGAAATGGCCGTACCCATGAGCCCCGATCAGGTACTAAAAAAACGCAACGGTATTTTTAAACACCAGAGCCAAAAAGACGGCGTGGTTTTTCAGGGTGTGGATAGCCGTGAATTTTGGAAGCGTGCTGAAGACAGAAACGCTGCCACTGCCGAGTTATATAACAAGCTTGGCTTGGCGGAGTATGCGGCTATGGAGGCTTTTGTGAGGTGGAGATTTTAATATTTAGGGTTGTGTGCACCAGAACTTAAGTTAACATTCGTTGCGGCTTTACGTTGCAATCTTTTTTTGTTTTTCAGCGTAAACCTGTGAAAATACAAGCAAACAAAAAAAAGATTTCCACTGCTATCCGCCAGCCCTTGGGCAGATTAACATTATTCAACTTTTTTATACATAACTGTGTTTGTGATAAGTATGTCATCACCCATTGTAAACTCCTTGTTTGTTCGCACTAGCGCAGAAATGAGGCGATGCCGCATTGCTTAACTTTCTGTGCGGTAAGTTATAAAAATTGTTTGCTGAAAAATTTAAATTGCCGCACAGAAAGCTATGCACAAAAAACTGCGCCTCATTTCTGCGCTAGTGGGCTTTAGGCTTTGAAGAAAAGCCACGCTAAGGAATATGTAAGAATATTCATTAATTAGCAGCTATATCTTCTCTTACCCTGAATGTTTACCGCCAAAGCCTGTTATTGGCAATAAGTGTATTATTTAAAAATCGAATCTTTATCTTTAACAAAATCTTTTTGTATGAATTTCTATCGCTGTATTTTCTTTCTTTTGCTGTTTGCATTAATTGGATCAAATCTATCTGCACAAAAAAATAAAGTCACCGATTTATTCAACGGTGAAAATCTTAGTGGTTGGGATACTTATATAGGGCCGCCATTAAATGACTCAGGAAAGTTACTTAGTGACATTCCCGTTGGTTTGAACAATGACCCTAGAAACGTTTTTACGGTTGTTGAAAAAGACAATGAAAAAATAATTCGTATTTCCGGCGAGAACTGGGGTGGTATTTCAACAAAAAAAGAATATGCAGATTTTCACCTGCGTTTGATGTTCAAATGGGGTGTACTTACATGGGGACAAAAGAAAAATAAAAAAATGGATAGCGGTTTATTATATTTTGCCGTGGGTAAGCACGGTGCTGACTATGGCGCATGGATGCGTTCTCAGGAGTTTCAAATAGAAGAGGGAAACACTGGTGAATATTGGGGTGTGGCAGGTGGGATGCAGGACATTCCTGTTATAAAAAGAGCAGACGGTAAATATGTTTATGATCCCGCTGGTAAGATTTTTACTTTTAGTGAAGCCGGAGAGGTAGGTAGGCATTGTGTTAAAAAAGGCGATGCTGAAAACCCATCAGGAGAATGGAATACACTTGACCTTTATTGCCACGGGGATACAAGTGTGCATGTTTTAAATGGAAAAACAATGATGGTGCTCTATCATTCAGCACAATTAGAAAATGGGCAGGTCCTGCCTCTTGTAAAAGGAAAAATTCAAATTCAATCAGAAGGAGCAGAAGTTTTTTATAAAAATATCACAGTTGAAAATCTTAATAAAATTCCTGCAGGTGTTATAAAATAAGGATTGTAATTCATTTATACATAGGCGATTCAGCTGCTGCGTCTAGCGTAAATATGCAGCCCGATAAAATTACGGAAGGGTATCTGTGCGGTGCATAATAAAGGGCTTATATCTTTATCATTAAATCAAATATGCAGGCTGCACAGAAAGCCATCGCACAAAAGCTAAGCCTTATTTCTGCGGTTGTGTAGGAACTTTTGTATAATTTAATGGCATACCGGTGATGTAAAGTTTATAAATTTATAGATGCCGTTTTTATTATCGATGCATTAGCATTCCGTAACTTGTTGCCACATTAAAAACACATTACCATGACGGGGAAACAGCTACCACTCCTTTGCTTTTTTTGTACGATCTGCTTACTGAATCCTATAAAAAATTTTGGGCAAAAAACATTACTTGATTCCTCTTTAAAAGGTATGACCTGGAGAAATATCGGTCCCAACAGAGGTGGAAGATCATTGGGAATTTCTGGAAGTACCAAAAACAAAATGGAATATTATTTTGGAGCAGTAGGTGGAGGCTTATGGAAAACAATTGACGGAGGATTAAACTGGAAACCGGTTACCGATGGTCAAATTTCCAGTTCGTCTGTTGGTGCAGTCGCTGTTGCACCCTCCAATCCTGCCATTATATATATCGGAACAGGAGAAACAGAATTTAGGGGAAATATTATGCAGGGTGATGGCGTTTATAAATCTATTGATAGCGGAAAGACCTGGAAAAATATTGGTTTAAAAAATACACAATCCATTTCAAGAGTAAGGGTACATCCAACCAATCCTGATATTGTCTATGTTTCAGCATTAGGTCATGCATTTGGACCAAATGAAGAGAGGGGGATTTTTAAAACAATTAATGGTGGACAATCATGGAAAAAAATATTATACAAAGGTGAGCAAGCCGGTGCAGAAGATTTGGTAATCGATCAGCAAAATCCTGAAACAATTTATGCTACTATTTGGCAGGTGTATAGAACACCGTATAAAATGTGGTCTGATACCGGAATTTCGGCACTGTATAAATCAGTTGATGGAGGTTTAACTTGGAATGATCTCACAAAAAAACCTGGTATGCCTAAAGCTGCAGTTGGCAAAATTGGTGTAACGGTTTCTCCTGCAGATCCAAACCGCGTATGGGCAATTATAGAAGCTAATGACGGCGGTTTATATCGCTCAGACGATGCGGGATCAACCTGGAAAATGGTCAACAACGAAAGAAAATTGCGTCAGCGTGCTTTTTATTATTCCCGCATTGTTGCTGATCCAAAAGATAAAAATGTAGTGTATGGATTGAATGTAAATTTTTATAAATCCACTGATGGAGGAGCTACATTCAAAACAGAGATTAAAGTGCCTCACGGCGATAACCATGATTTATGGATAGATCCTGAGGACCCAATGCGAATGGCTACTTCAAATGATGGCGGTGGTTCAGTTTCTAACAATGGCGGATTATCGTGGACCGATGAAGACTTCCCCACTGCTCAGTTGTATCATATAACCGTTACCAACGATTTTCCTTATCAGGTGGCAGGTGCACAACAAGACAATTCAACCATTGCAATCCCAAGTGAAGATTATCGCCATAGAGCAGTAAGAACAAACTCAACAAAATCAGGAATTGGTTTTGCTTATGATGTTGGTGGTGGCGAAAGCGGTTATATAGCACAGGATCCGAAAAATCCTGATATTTTTTATGCGGGGAGTCAGGGGGCTTTGTTAACAAGAATCAATAGAACAACCGGACAAACAAGAGATGTTCAAATTTACCCCCGGTTTTTTTCAGGAGAAGAAGCCAAAACTTTACCGGAGCGTTGGCAATGGACCTTCCCTATAGTTTTTTCTCCAGTTGATAGTAAAAGATTATATGCATGTTCGCAGCATGTTTGGATGACAACGAATGAGGGACAAAGTTGGCAACGAATTAGTCCGGACCTTACATATGCCGATACCGCCACACTTGGGGTTAGTGGTGGCGTAATTACAAGGGATATGAATGGACCTGAAATTTATGCAACTGTATTTGCTTTAGCGCCATCTCATCAGGATGTAAATATTATTTGGGCAGGATCAGATGATGGGCTTGTACACATTACCAAAGACGGTGGAAAAACCTGGCAAAATATTACTCCACCCGATATGCAAAAAAATACCAGAGTTAGTATTATTGAAGCATCACATTTTAATGCAGGCACCGCTTATATAGCCGCAAAGAGATATCAGATGGATGATAGAACACCTTACATCTGGAAGACAAATGATTTTGGTAAGCATTGGAAAAAAATTATTTCGGGAATAAGAGCCGATGATTATGTTCATGTAATTAGAGAAGACATCACAAGAAAAGGGTTACTTTATGCAGGAACTGAACATGGAATTTGGGTCTCATTTAATGATGGAGAAAACTGGCAATCATTGCGTTTAAATCTTCCTGATGCACAAGTATCAGATTTGGCAGTTACAGAAAAAGATATTGTAATAGGAACACACGGACGGTCTATTTATGTCTTAGATGATGTTTCTCCTGTTAGAGATGTTCAATTTCAAACCTCAAAAGATTCTGCTCATTTATTCAAGCCTTATTATGCTGTGCGAAATGTGCAGAAGGCAGTATTTCAATATTATTTGGAGAGAGAAAATAGTGATGTAAAAATTGAAATACTTGATAAACAAAATAAGGTTATTCAAACTTTTATTGGAGAAGCAAAGAAAGCGATAAAAGACAGTACTGTTGAAGAAGATGAAGATGACAAAAAGCCCCCACCGCCTACAGAAAAAAAAGGTTATAATAAATTTGAATGGGATTTAAAATACCCTGCTGCAACATCATTTGCAGGAATGATATTGTGGGGAGCAAACAAATACAATGGTCCACTTGCTGTTCCCGGAATGTATCAGGTACGTATGACTGCCGCGGGAAAGACATTTACCCAGCCATTTGAAATCAAATTAGATCCAAGGATTAAAGATGTAACAAATGCTGACCTTATAGAAAAATTTAATTTTGCCATGCAAATTAAAAATGAAGTTTCAAAAGCAAACGAAGCTGTCATTAAAATTAGGGCTATCAAAGAAAAATTGGCTAAAACAAATAGTACCGAAAAGGACAAATTATTTGTTGACCAACTATCCATAATTGAAGGAAATTTATACCAGGTAAAAAATCAAAGCTCCCAGGATCCTTTAAATTTTCCTATAAAATTAAACAACAAATTAGCTTCACTACAAAGGGTGGTTGAGTCGGGCGAATCTAAACCTACGGCTGGTTCTTATACTGTATTTAAAGAATTGAAAGATGAATTGGCAAAAGAGCTTAATCAACTAGATAAAATACTTAAAGTACATTAAAAATTAATCAATTACACATCGCTATTGGTTTTATTGCTTATTGATGGTTAATCAATTTTTAAAAAATTCTTTTGCTTTGTTGTAAGGTTTTTTAAAATTTACCGACCAACTCATTATATAAACAAAATAAGATGCGAGTAAAAACTATTTTAATCTGTTTTCTGGGAATAATGATCATCTTGTATGGTTGCGGTAAAGCTTCTACCCAAAAATTAGATGAAATGATAAGTGTAGACGGCAGTTTGAAATTTACCGGAACTTTTAGTGGAGTTGGTGGGCAAAGTGTTAGTGGCTTGGCGAAAATTTATCTCACCAATGAAAAGTACATGCTTAAATTAGAAAACTTCAGCACCAGTAATGGTCCTGACCTAAAAGTATATCTTTCTACGGCAGCTTCTCCATCTGGTTTTATTTCCTTAGGCGATTTAAAATCAACCAATGATAACCAGGTTTATGAAATAAGTGGCACCCCTGATTTGACTAAATATAAATTTGTGCTTATTCAATGTGAGCGATACAATTATTTGCATGGAAGTGCTGAATTATTGAAGTAAAATGCGCTGTTTTAAACTATTTGCAAAAACTATTTAAAATAGCCCCACAGAAAGCTGTCGCAAAGAGGTCACGCCTCATATCAGCCTCGAGGGAATTATTTGCTTTCATTTTATTTCAATTTCTTTTTATCTTTTGCAGGTGGTAAAAAGTTCTCTCCTGTTACTAAACTTTTACCGGTTTTTGCTTCTAATTCTTTCCTTGCATTTTTTGCTACAGCACCACCTTTTTTTCCTGCTTTGGCATTTTCATTTAATCCTATTGCTTTTTCTGCTTCAGCTATTTGCCTTGTTGAAAGTTCTGCAAGTGCATTAAAATTAATTCTGCTTCACTCATGTGGTCTCTCAGGTTTTGAGATTTTAATCCTTTTAAATCTTTGTGATTTTTTACGGTTATTCCCGTCCATTCTTGGTGAATAATATTGGTTAGAAAAGCAAATTCATTTCCTTTTTCTACACCGCTTTCTTTCCAGTAATCTGTAAGTTTATTGCGAGTATCTTGGCCCGTCATGCGTTGCTGAATCCATTTTTCGCTTCTGCCCAATTTTTGCCAATTTTCCCTTGCTCTATCCAAGCCCATTTCTGGATCTTGTATTTCCTGCATTCTCTCATACCCAACTTTTGCTAGCCATTGTTTAAAAGGCTCTGCTTTGGGCGATGGGATAGATTGAATAATTCGCAGTAATTGCTGTGTACTTGTGCAGTCAGTTTCTCTCATTTTTCCATCAGTTGCTTTCAATTTCAACTGTCGACAAATTGTCGACAGTTCAAGACCGTCTTCCATTTTAACCCTTAGTTTCATCTTAAACCAATAATCTCTAGGGTTTGTGCTATTGGTTAATACTTCTATTACATCTATAATAGAAAAGTACCATTGTTCTTCTGTTGTATCCCAATAGGTACGAATGTTTTTCCCTTCAAATAATTTTATATCACTCATTATTAAACGCTGTTGTTCTAGCAAAATAAAGATAGCATATTGTCAGCTTAATTACTAAATAATTTAGCCTTTATTTTCCTTCCACAATGTTGATTTCTTCTTCGGTAAGGTCATAAAGTTGGTAAACTAATTGGTCGATTTCGGATTCCATTTCATTTTTGTCTCTGCTATAATTTCCATTTAATAAACTTTGCACTAAGCTTGATATTTTATTTTGAGATTTCTTATTATCAGGAATTGGAAACATCTCTAAAGTTTCTGTATTAATTTTAGGATATGCGTCTCTATCAAGATTGACGTTCGAAGATCTCAACACATAAGATAGAAATTTTGAACATACAATTCCTAGAAAAAACGGCAAATCAACACCCGTATCTTTCGGATTTAAAATTATTATGTCGGTATTGCTGATTTTGTAATTGGATTCAATTGTCGCTTCCAAATAACGTTTTGACATTATTCTGTTTACAAGTATCCTTTTGTTTGTAAAAATAGCTGGATTTCTAGGAGCAGCTAAATTTTCGCCGTATTTTACAAAATAGCTTGAATTTGTCTCCTTAAATTTTTTAATATCTCGAGCCCTTAGTAGCTCAATATAAGTATCGTCCTTTTTATAAGTTAGTTCATATATTTTATTTTTAGAAAAATCCCTTGACTGAGATGGAACTCCCTTTCCAACCTCATATAACTTAGCTCCAAATTTCAATTCAAAAATTTCACCAATCTTTAAAGAACCAGTTGGATTTATTTTTTTCTCAAAAGAAATTTTCAATTCTGTATGCGTATTGTTTATTTTATAAACTTCTTTATAAGCCCATGATCGAGAATGAATAGCATCAAGCCGATCATTTATTGTTTTTAATTTTCGGTCGATTGAAACGACTAGTACCTCCTTGTCTTTTTCTTCAGTTTTCTCTGTGAAAACAATTATCGTGTCTACAGTAGCTGATTCAAAAACTGTATAAATATTGACAAGCAAATATGAATGAAAAGAATTGAACAAATAGTTCCTGAGCTTTGCATCATATTTGGTCGAAAGCCAATAATTAGGAACAATATAGCATTGCATTCCTTTATTTTTTAGAAGCTTAATTCCTTTTTCAGCAAATAATCCGAAAGTGTTTATTTGATATTCAGAGGTATCGTAGTTTTCTTCAAGAAATTTTTTTTCAATTTTGTCAATTTTGTTTGATGGAATATAAGGCGGATTCCCAATCACCACATCAAACCCTACAAAATCACCTTCATCATTTAGCACTTCCGGAAATTCAAATCGCCATTCAAAAGCATTTTCAAAAATTTTGTTGACTTTAATATCTTCAATCTCGGTTTCAAGTTTTTTGGTTTCTGTACTGAGTGTTTCGATTTTTTTATTCCAATCAGCTTTTTCTTTTTTACCAAGTTCAAACAACTGTGTTTGATTGGTTAGGGTAAACAATTCGCCCGAAAGCTTGCGCAGTTTGGCCATTTTGGGATCGTTCAAAGAAATCTCACTTCTAAAATCTGATTTAATATCGGTAATCAGTTTTTCCATTTCTCTTTTCTGCTCCTTGCTTTCAGCATTTCGGTAAGTGGCTACAGCTGTACGGTAACTATCAATGTTCCACTTGCTTTTTTTAAGTGCTTGTTTTAAATCAGCATCTATCGCAAATCGACTTACCAATGAGTTGCCACATTTAATATTTATATCAATATTGGGAAGCGTTTCAAGAGCCTCACCCCCCGCCCTCTCCAAAGGAGAGGGGGCTTTGTAATAAGCATTTTTTAATAACTCAATCCATAAACGTAGGCGGCAAATTTTTACAGAGTTTGTATTGATGTCCACACCAAAAAGGCAGTTTTCAATAATGGTTTGCTTTTCATGAAAAAGTGTTTCCTGTATTCTTTGGCTTTCTTTATTAGTTGGGTTGTATTCAAACAGTTCACCTTCTTCGTCTGTTACAATCAATTCATCATTTACAACTTCTACTTGGTACTCTTTTAAACGTTTTCCATCACGGTCTTGCAGAATTTTTAAGTCGTTTTTTACCGCAATCATTTCATTGAGCGCCGAAACTAAAAAGTGTCCAGAGCCTACAGCAGGGTCACAAATTTTAATACTGTTTACAATACGATTGGCTTCTTTTCTGTCTTCAATTTTATCGTAAAGCGCTTCAATGGTTGTGCAGTTCCATTTTTTTGTTTCGTTAAATTTCTGCACCACTGCTTTGTGAATAGTTTCTCTACACATATACATGGTAATAAAACCTGGAGTAAAGAAAGAACCATCTTTATAGCCGTTTATTTTCTCAAAAATTAAACCAAGCACCGATGCGTTAATGAGTGATTTGTTGTCTTCTTGTATGGCTGAAGAACCCTCACTCGTAAAATCGTAAGCGTTTAAAAACTCAAACAAATATTCAAGCGTAGTTAAATGTCCTGTTCGCTTTTTCCCTTGATCGTTTTTAAGCACTGTTGATGAAATAACAGGAATCGTTTTATCATCTTTTAAGTTGCTGATAAATAAAGTAACCTGCTCAATTTCCGTTGGTTCAAATAGCGAACTATTTAGGTAAGGCACTTTTTCAAATGCTTTTTTTACATCATCGTTTCTCTCGCTATACTTACGAGCCAACACCTGAAAAAACAAACTGTTTAAATCATCGTAGTTTTTTATTTTATCTAAACTTAAAAACGCATACGCTTTGTCCCCTTTGTGGTAAGTTATAAGTTGGGCTTCTAATAATTTAAGAAACAATATTCTGTTTATCCAGGTAATAGAAAGCTCAAGCCCAACATTAAATAACCGCTCTTGTTGTGTGGCTCCAAATTGGCTCGGTCTGTCCAACCTGTTTATTTTATCTAAACTGTCCAATTGAATAATGGCATCTTCGATCAAGCTTCCCGAATTTCTTTCGCCTTCTTTATGTCGTTCAATAAGTTTTTTGCTTCCTTCTTTGGTTTCTGTTAAACCAATAATGTGTAACAACTCACTGTAAAAGCGTTTATCAAGACTATTGCTATCGTTTGTAAAAGGGAGTTTTAAAAGATGCTCAGGCGATAAAAGTTTAAATAAAGCAATTAATGTATTGTCATCTGCTTTGTCAATATTGCGAAGAGATTTTTGATAATCCTGTATATTGAAGTAGGTAAATTCTATTTCTGTGGTAATATCAGCAATAAAAGGTTCTGCAATTTGTTTATAGAAAACATCGGTTTTGGTGTCTGCTAAACGTCCGCCTTCAAAGGCTGCGAACTGGTTTACTAGGGTTTTGTTTTGGGTAAAAAGTCTGTCAAAAATTGTAGCGTCAAAAATGAACCATTCGTTAATATTGGTCGCTACCAAATATTTTATTTCAATATTTTTATGTGTGATTCTTTCCCTTAAATAGTAAAGGACTAATTCCTAAAACGCTTTAGTGTTCAGTTTTGAAATCATTTGCTGCGGCGTATCGCCGACAGCGAATGATTTTATCATTTCAGTTTTGTTGGTTGGCTTTTTTGCTTCTATGATTACGCCAACTGAGCTATTTGCGTTGTTGCCATTATGTATAACAAGATCGTTTCTGCCTTTGGTATTTATAAAGTGATTAGGATCGTAGTATGTTTTCTTTAAAAAATCTATAATAAGGTTTTTATGAAATTCCTCACTTTCTGTATCATTTGTTCGGTCGAGTAAAAATAAGATTAGTCTTGAAATCCTCAATGTCAGTTTTGTTTGGTTTTACTTTTAAAAAAGCTTTGTTGAGCGCTTTTCTTGGTGTTTGCATTATTGGTGTCATCTAATACTTTTATTCGGTTTTTGATAATGGCAATTTAAGCTTTCTGTCTCGTTTCGTGTTATCCAGTAAACCTCCACTACAATCTACTCCACAATAAAAGTTGAAAAAAGATATATGGATCAACGGCTGCCGGATGGACAGTAGTAGCTGCCGCCATAATAAACATTAAGGTATTATAAACTTTATGGTGGCACTACTACCAACAGCCGGAACATACGTTCAATAAAGTTTAATTGCACACAGCCCCAAAATGTACTAAAAAAATAAACAACAATTTTTCTCAGCAACATTTTAATAATACTTCCATGTGACTTAGATCATTCTTTGGTTGTTAAGTTTCTCAATTAATATACAGTCATTAATGAACCACTTAAATATTTCCTCTAAATTTTCTACACAAAAAAACCTAAGTTTACAACATTGATTAAAAGCATAAATTTAAGTATGAGAAAATATATTTGCACCATTGCGGTAGTTTGTTTTTTAGGAAATTCACTGTGTGCCCAAAAAGTTTTTACAACTGCTGATTATACAAATGCGGTAAACAATTTAGGTAGCAATCTTAGTAAATTAATAGACCGTGGATCGGTAACGCCACAATGGTTGCCTGATGGAAATTTTTGGTACAAAGTGTCAACCTCAACAGGGGTGGAGTTTGGGTTGGTAAATGCAAAAAGCGGTGCAAAAAAAACTGCCGCTACAAGAGATGGTATTCTACCAGAGTATAAAAGTCCGAACGCTCCAACAACAAAGTTTGGGGAAGTGCTTTCGCCAGATGGAACAAAAGCAGCTTACATTAAAAACTGGAATTTATGGTTAAGGGATCTTGCTACAAAAAGAGAAACAGCATTAACTACAGATGGTGTAAAAGATTTTG
The DNA here is from genome assembly GCA_043751875.1 of Ferruginibacter sp. Classification (GTDB taxonomy): domain Bacteria; phylum Bacteroidota; class Bacteroidia; order Chitinophagales; family Chitinophagaceae; genus Ferruginibacter. Next base: position 1,874 of record JAYUZL010000186.1, on the reverse strand, counting down.
GTTACGCTACTGACAACGCAGGTTGGACGCACAGCGCTGCAGCTATTTTAATTTGGTCGCCAGATTCTAAAAAGATTTCTACATTTATACAAGATGAGCGCCATGTAAAAGATATGTATCTCATAAAAACTACGGTAGGTGCTCCGCAGTTAAGCCAATGGAAATATCCGCTTCCTGGCGACTCTGCCATACAAAAAATACACAGGGTAATTATTGATGTAACAAACGGATCTATCATAAAATTAAAAACTGCTGCGGACGATCACCGCAGCACACTTTGTGACGATATAAGTTGCAGCGGTTCTTTTGATGACAATGACTGGAGTGCAGATGGCAGCAAATTGGCGTTTGTATCTACACCGAGAGATCATAAATCTGCTACGCTACGCATTGCAGATGCAGGCACAGGCGATGTAACAGATGTTTACAAAGAAACAGTTGCCACACAATATGAATCGGGACATGGTTCTGTAAACTGGAAATTTCTACCCGTAACAAATGAATTTATCTGGTATTCTGAAAAAGATAACTGGGGGCATTTATACCTACATGATATTGCCACAGGCAAATTAAAAAACAGAATAACACAAGGCAACTATGTGGTTACAAGATTGCTGAAAGTAGATGAGAAAAAACGCGTATTATATTTTGAAGGTAGGGGAAAAGAAGCCGGTCGAAATCCATACTTTAAACATTTTTATAAAGTAGATTTTACTGGTAAAAATTTAGTGTTGCTTACGCCGGAAGATGCAGATCACTCCTTAACCTTCTCTGCAGATGAAAACTATTTTGTAGATAATTATTCAACAATAGATAAGCCCAACGTTGCAGTTTTGAGAGATTTAAATGGTAAATTAATTTCGATATTAGAAACAGCAGATATCAGTAGGCTCGTAGCTTCTGGTTGGAAAGCGCCAATACCCTTTAGTGTAAAATCTGCAGCCAATGGGTTTGATTTATTTGGATTTATGTACCAGCCTTCAAACCTTGATCCTTCAAAAAAATATCCTGTTATAAATTATATTTATCCGGGTCCACAGGGTGGTAGTGTAAACAACTGGTCGTTTGCGGCTACTCGTGCATCTGATCATCAGGCACTGGCAGAACTTGGTTTTATTGTAGTAGCATTGGAAGGAAGTTGTAACCCCAACAGAAGTAAATCTTTTCACGATGCATGTTATGGAAATATGGCCGAGAATACGCTGCCTGACCAGATCAGTGGACTAAAACAATTGCAATTAAAATATTCCTATTTAGATCTTGATAAAGTTGGTATTTGGGGCCACAGTGGCGGTGGCTATGCAACCGCATCTGCAATGTTTAATTATCCAGATTTTTACAAAGTTGGTATAAGCGAAAGTGGCAACCACGACAACAGAAATTATGAAGACGATTGGGGCGAAAGATATATTGGATTGGATGTTAAAGGCAGCAATGGTAAATCAATCTATGAGCCACAGGCAAACCAGGTAAATGCTAAAAACTTAAAAGGACATTTATTAATTACCCATGGCAATATGGATGATAATGTACCGGCTTCCAATACCTATCTGGTAGTAGAAGCGCTGGAAAAGGCCAACAAAGATTTTGACCTTATTATTTTCCCAAATGCCCACCACGGCTATGGAGAAGACAGTTATTACATGATGCGCCGCCGTTGGGATTATTTTGTAAAAAACTTAATGGGTGCAACGCCACCAAAAGAGTTTGTAATAAAACTTACGCCGGATATGAGGAGGTAAAGTCTTTTTTGTTTAGCTCGTTCAAAGTTGAGGTACAATACTTTTTGCAGAAGTAAATTTGTATTTAATAGTATAAAATCAAAATTATTATTCCTTTGTTGCCCCGATATATTAATGTCGGGGCAATTTTAT
>JAYUZL010000185.1:0-4392 GCA_043751875.1 Ferruginibacter sp. | reverse complement strand
GAAAAACGACAGGCAGGTAGTAAACTTTAGCGTTGCTATTAATGACAGCTACAAAGCAAAAGGCAGTGATGAACGCATTAGTTTTTTATTTCGTCCAGTTAAAAATATCCATCGTATTCTTACGATGCAAATATTATCTGCATGTTCCTAATTTATTTTTGAAATACAGCTTTAAAACTACCATATAAATCAGGTAAAGCCTGCAGCATGGCCTGCTCATATAACGCGGGGTTAAAAACCAGGCAGCTGTTAGCTGGTAAGGTGTCATCGAATAAAGTGGGTAAGAAGTGGATGTTTTTAAAGAATAAGATAATTGACTTTAAAAGAATTTGATTGCCTTTTCGTCATCATAGTCGTTTTTTAATTATTTATTTTGTATCTATGGATTCCAGTTAAATATGTATTTTAATGTATCCAATGATGCTGAATATGATTTGGATGCCGGCTTAATAAAATCTTTTTTAAAGCTTTGCTCTTATTGTTTCTACGAATGCTGTCGAAAACAGAGCAATATATATGGCTATTGCAGTTGTGCCAATTTTTAAATAGATGGGTATCCCATCTTGAGGCACAACAAATGATTAGAAGGATTTTTTAAAGAAAAAAATGAATTCTTATTTCTAGCGAAAAAGTGCCTTACGTTAATAATGTTATCAGGCATATTGCTACTAACACTGATTCTCTCATATTTTTTTAAATATATCATTCATCATAAAAAAATAATAAATATATCGAACTTTTAAAAAAATTACAATATGAAAAAAATTAATCTTCTAACCATCATTTCTTTTTTTATTCTTTTTGCAAAATTACATGCACAGGTAGGTATTGGTACTGCAGCACCTGAAGGCAAACTTCACATTAAAGGCAGTGCAGATTTATCTCAATTAATCATTGACGCCAATATTACACAATCTAATTTACACCCCATTATTCGCCTGCGCAATTCTTCAGGATTGGATTTGCTGCACATTTCTTCCGATGACACAACCAATATATTTATTGGTTTAAACACAGGAACATTCAACAACTATTCCGCAAGCCCTACAACGGGCAACAACAACACATTTATTGGAAGCAATGCCGGACATTTAAATACAACGGGCAGATTAAACACCGCCAATGGCTCTTTCGCGCTTTCTGCAAATACGACAGGTCTCGCAAATACGGCTACTGGAGCCTATGCACTTTTGAGTAATACAACTGGTGTTAGCAACACGGCTATGGGACAAACGGCACTTGGCAACAATACCACAGGAAGCTTTAGCACTGCTGTCGGATCAAGAGCACTTATATCAAACACTACAGGCGTTTCAAACACCGCTGTCGGTAGTTTTACCCTCGAGAATAATTTCACCGGTACCGAAAATACTGCTATGGGGAGTCTGGCACTTAACCAGAATAGTACAGGAGCTGACAATACAGCTACCGGGTACCATGCTCTTTATAGGAATGCTTCTGGCTTCTCTAATACAGCCAATGGTGTTAATTCATTATTGAATAATACTAACGGAAGTTATAACACAGCTATTGGTCTTTCAGCACTTGGTGCGAACGTAAGTGGGGTGTTTAATACTGCCATTGGATTAGGGGCACTTGAAAACAACACAGCGGACCTAAATACTGCTACTGGTGCATCTGCTCTTGTGAGTAACACAACAGGGACCAATAATACGGCAAATGGAGTAGATGCACTTGCTTCTAATACCACAAGCAGTAATAATACAGCCACAGGTTATCGTGCACTTTGGCGAAATACAAGTGGCTTATCCGGCGCTGCCTTCGGCCAGGGCGCACTTGAATTAAATACATCCGGCAATTATAATACGGCCTGCGGGCAGGTAGCACTTAACTCAAATACAGTTGGAAATTTTAATACAGCTACCGGCAACGGAGCTCTTTTTGGCAACACATCGGGCAATTCAAATACAGCCAATGGATTCCAAGCGCTTTTTCAAACTACCGGGGGATTCCAAAATACAGCTTCAGGACAAGGTGCGCTTTACACCAATACTACCGGAGCAGGCAATACTGCTATGGGATATGGTGCAGATGTGACTGCTGGTAATCTCGACAATGCAATGGCCCTGGGAAGTTTCACTACAGTAAATGTATCCAATAAAGTGCGTATTGGTAATTCAAGCGTCACTGTTATTGAAGGTCAGGTTGCATTCAGTTTTCCAAGTGATAAAAGATTTAAATATGATATAAAAGATAATGTGCCCGGTTTGGAATTTATTAAAAAGCTGCAACCTGTAACGTATTATTTTAATGAGAAAAAATTAGATGAATATACCAAAACGGGTATTCTCAATAATAGCCTGATTCACGCTGCTAGTTATGATGGCGAAAAACAATTGCACACCGGCTTTCTTGCACAGGATGTAGAAAAAATAGCCAAAGACTTAGGTTATGAGTTTGATGGAATACATGCGCCTGCTAATGACAAAGATCATTACAGCCTTGCTTACAGCCAGTTTATCATGCCTTTGGTAAAATCGGTTCAGGAGCAGCAGGTCATTATTGAAACATTGCAAAAGCAAAATACAGAGCTTATAAAAAGGTTGGCAATAATTGAAGCCAAATTAAAATAATAAACCTTTAAAAAAATTTATGAAACAAAAAATAAGCTTTCACCTAATTGGGTTGTTAAGTCTATTAAGCTTTCAATCGTTCTCTCAGGTTGGTCTCTACATTACCTCCGGCTCTAATTTCTTTATCACCAGTCGGACCATTATATCTATAGACAGTCTGGTACTTTCACCTTCTATTAATTATAATATTGTTGGAACCAATGCTGTTACAAGAGACGCAACAGCCTTACCTCCGCCTCCTGCAACGTACATCCAGCGTGTATTTCATCTGCAGGCTTCGCCACCATATAGTGGAGATATCACCATTTATTACCGCGATGCAGAACTGAATGGTCTTAATGGTACTGCGCTAAATCTTGATATTTACAATGGCGCTACCTGGATCGCTTACCCTGCCACTTCAAGAGATGCTACCAATAATTTTGTAACTACAGCAGGGTTAAATAATATTTCAATGCTTCAACTTACCCTTGGTTCATCGTCGGTTTTACCTGTTACCTTATCATCATTTACAGTACAGCTAAACCAGTGCGCAGCTAACCTCAAATGGATAACCACATCGCAACAAAACAGCAAGAACTTTGAGGTGCAGCAAAGTACTGATGGGGTAAATTTTTCAGTGATAGCTATTGTATCTGTAACAGGTAACAGTAGTACAGAGCAACACTACAGTTATAATACAACCATCAATAGCTCAGACAATTATTTTCGTTTAAAGATGGTTGATCATGATAATAACAGCAAGCTGAGCCCTGTTGTAAGAACTTCCGGTAGCTGTAACAAAGGTAGAATAAATGCCTTCCCAAATCCTGCAAAAAATATGGTAACAGTAAACGGACTTACAGGAACTAATGAGTTAAGATTGATCGATCAATCAGGTCGACTTATTTCAAGTATAAAGACAAATAATACTACGGAAACAATTAAATTAACGCATTTGGCTGCGGGCAATTATATAATTCAGTTGTTACAAAATAACAAAATGATAAATAATATAAAAGTTATTAAAGAGTAGAATTCGTACCAAACCAAAACAAACAGCTAAGAGTCTTGAAAATGGCTCTTTTTTCATTAGAATAAAAAAGCTTGGGGTAGAAAATTGATGCCTCTTTTGGCTTTCATTTTGAAAGTCAATCTAATAACCCGGTACAACTCCGCTCATTCCGTCATCTGTTTTTTACATTAAACCGGTATACAATTATATTGGAAATAAGTAGGAAAGGAAGTTGTTGAAATTCAAAAAAAGTGATCAGAAAAGGCCATGGCTTGCACCATTTAAATTGGTGGAGTTTTAGTATTGATCAGATGTAAAATGGTTTAAAGATGTATTTAAAACAGACTATTTTAGATACATCCTTTTTATCTTTTACATTTTCACCATTATGCCTATCCATTATTTACGGGATAATTTTAAAGTAATCATCGTAGTAGAATAAACGTCTATTTTCAACTTTGCCTGAGGTTCTTTTATTTGAAGTTTCACGCAAAATTTTATGTAACAGATTTGTTATTGTACAAGGGATAATTTATTTCTCAAGGAATAATGCGAGCCATTAAAACTGCTCCCTCACATACTTCTCAATATACTGTTCAATAGAATCCAAATCATACAAAATCAATTTCTTTTCCGGTTGGGAAAAGCGGATTGCTCCATTATCCCGCAATTTTTGCAGCGTGGTTTTACTGCTGATGTGCAGTTTTTTCATAGCTTCCGCACCTGTAATCCATTTGTCTAATTGCTTGGTCTGCATGGCCTTGATGCGCTGCAACACCGCTTCTACTAGGTTATAAAACGCTT
>JAYUZL010000184.1:0-2081 GCA_043751875.1 Ferruginibacter sp. | reverse complement strand
TAAAAAGTACCAGCAGTATTGATATGCAGTTGAATGAGCAATTAGACTACGCAAGGATATTGTACAATAAAGGCTTATACGTGCAAAGCCTTAAAATTTTAGAAAAACTAAAAGAAACGGCCAAAACACATTACAAGTTTAATTTTCTAACCCAGGTAATATCGTGGGAAAAAAAAATTGAAACCTTGCATATTACTCGAAGTATGCAAAACCGTGGAGAACAATTATCCATTGAAGCAATAGAAGTAAATACAAGGGTAGATAATGTAGCAAGGCTCTCTAATTTAGCATTACGGTTGTATAGTTGGTACATTAAAAATGGCCATGCCCGAAATGAAAAAGATGAAAAGAACGTAAAGAAATTTCTTGAAGATAATTTGCCACCCCGTGCACATTTTCAAACTGGTTTTTATGAACGGCTCTACCTGTATCAAAGCTATTGCTGGTACGCATTTATTCGGCAGGATTTTTTGATGTATTACCGGTATGCCCAAAAGTGGATAGATATTTTTAATGAACAACCACTGATGATAAAAGTGGAAACTGGTTATTATATAAAGGGGATGCACAATTTATTAAATGCCCATTTTGATCTTAGAAATTACCAGCGTTTCGAAATGGTATTGAAAGATTTTGAAGCATTTTCTGCAACTGAAATAGCTAACCAGCATGATAATCACCGGATACAAACTTTTGTTTATATCAGCGCATCAAAAATTAATCAGCATTTTATGTTAGGCACTTTTTCTGATGGGCTCAAGCTGGTTAAAGGAATAGAAGAAAAATTGGATGAATATTCTCTTTATTTAGACAATCACAGGGTATTGGTTTTTAATTATAAAATTGCCAATTTGTATTTTGGTGCCGGCCGGTATGATGTGTCAATTGATTATCTGCAAAAAATAATAAATGGTAGCGTTGAAATGAGAAATGACCTGCAATGTTATGCAAGGCTGTTGCACCTGATGGCCCACTATGAACTGGGTAATTTTGATATCATTGAATCTTTAATAAAATCAGTGTACAGGTTTATGGCAAAAATGGAAAACCTTACTGTGGTAGAGGAAGCTATGTTTAAATTTTTACGTAATTCGTTTAAATTATCACGGCAAAAATTAAAGCCGGAGTTGGAAAAATTTTTACAAAATATTAAGGGGCTGGAAAAGAATCGTTTTCAGACAAGGAGTTTTGCTTATCTTGATATCATATCCTGGGTAGAAAGTAAGGTATATGAAAAGCCTCTCAGCACCATCATAGGAAATAAATATCGGCAGGGTAAAAAAAGAATGTATTAATAGACGTTAATTGTTCAACGGAATTTTTCTGAAACTGTATAACAAACTTTATAATTAATTCTTCTGAAAATTTCATTGTTTAACTGTCTTAGCTTACAAGGCTCCTTTCCGGCCATTAACCTTCCTTCGCTTTCAAAGTTCTGAGGCTGTGCAAAATAGGTAAGTATAAAATATTTACTGTTGGTAAATGCTGTGTTCAAGCAATAAAAGCAACCAATTATTGAGATAATATTTTTAAATTTTTGACAGTACTTCCTGCACATAATAATGCAGGAGCCGGTTTTATCACTATAAATTTTATTGCACTTGTTGCATTAAACTATTTAGAAAATAATTATCAAATAAAAAGGAGTATTATAAACGGTCAAGCAGGGTTTCAAGGTAGTGTATGCGAATACCAAACAGGTTCTTTAAAGCAATCACCTTATCCAGAAACAGTTGTTTAGTTTCTTTACCGTTCCCTGATCTTATACCCACAATCAACACATTTTTTGGCGTATGCTCCGTAGCAATAAATTCAAATACTTTGGTTTTATAACCGTGAGCTTCCAATAGCAGGGCCCTTATAGCATCAGTAGTTATTTCTGCCTGCCTTTCCAGCAAAATGCCGTGTTTTGTTATAGATTTTAAGGCCGTATCCGGCTCCATTTGTTTCCGGATTTGTTTATGACAACACGGTGCACAAATGATAACCTTTGCATTGGATTTTATGCCACTGTAAATGGCTTCGTCTGTAGCTGTATCGCATGCATGAAGTGCGATTAATATATCTGTATTTGATACAAC
>JAYUZL010000183.1:0-5650 GCA_043751875.1 Ferruginibacter sp. | reverse complement strand
AAGTTTTATTGAACCTGTTTTTAGAATTGCATACGGCTTGTTTTTAATTAGCAACCAACAGCCTAATGGAATACTTAGCTATGATGAGGTGACCGGTTTTATTATTGCTTACTACAAAAAATTTGGCATCATTTAGGAGTTAGTTATAATTCTTTCTTTAAAATTTTAAATATCAATTATGAAATCCATTTACAAATTAATTATCTCCATTATTGTTCCTTTAGCAGTAGGGGTTGTTTCCGGATATTTTACATCATCTTCAGTAAATGGCTGGTTTAAAACATTAAATAAACCATCTTTTAATCCCCCTAGTTGGCTATTTGCACCAGTGTGGACGTTACTTTATATATTGATGGGCATATCATTTTACATTATCTGGAACAGTCATGCAAAGCTGGAGAAAAGATATACCGGATACACGTATTATTGGTTACAACTAGCCTTAAATTTTTTATGGTCGTTCCTTTTCTTTTTTTATAACAGACCTGATCTTGCTTTGATAGATATCATTTTACTTTTTATAATGATTGCCAGTACCATTTTTTCTTTTAGAAAAGTTTCAAAAACTGCCGCTTGGTTGCTTGCGCCTTATTTATGTTGGGTAGCATTTGCTACTGCGCTCAATTTTGAAATTTGGACGTTAAATTAATTCTTCCAAAAATTCTATGTTGGAATTGCTGCTAAATAAACAATATTATGTTTTAAAAGGCGTTTTTCCACATCATGCTTTCTACCGGCACATTTGGTTGACCGCTGTATTTTGCATTTTTCTTTTGGTTGTATTTTAATTCAATTTCCCCATCTACCGGAAAATAAATCAGTTGCCCAATCGGCATTCCTTTGTAAACCCTCACTGGTTGTTTTACAGAAATTTCCAGTGTCCAGTGCCCGCAAAAGCCAACATCGCCTTTGCCCGCTGTCGCATGTATATCAATACCAAGGCGTCCTGTAGATGATTTGCCTTCTAAAAAAGGAACGTGGGCATGGGTTTCGGTATACTCTTCAGTAACACCTAAGTAAAACATATGAGGCAACAATAAAATCCCTTCTTCGGGTATTTCAAAATGTTTTATACGGTTATGTTTTTTTGCATCAAGTTCCGCATGTTCGTAAGTTGCAAGGTTTTTGCCCAGGTGTACATCATAACTATTACTGCCAAGGTCATTTCTGTTATAAGGAACAACTTTAATGGTTCCATTTCCCATTTCTTCTAAAATTCGGGTATCGCTTAAGATCATATTTTATTTTTTATGTGCTGCGCACAGTTCGATTTTTTTTACGGGCAAAGAAGTAGCTATGGTTATCATCGTTGTGTCACTCACTTGTACGTCATACCAATTTGGAGCTTTTTCTACTACATTTGTAATATGCCACTTATTTACCAGTACCAAATAAATTCTGCTACAAAAATAGGCGTTTGGCATATTACTGAAGAAGAGAATTTTTTTCTTGATCATGTGCCGTTGCAACGCAGCATCACACATCCTCACAAACGGCTGCAACACCTTGCGGGTCGGTATTTGCTCAGAGAATTATTTCCTGAATTTCCATTATCGCTCATTTTTATTGCTGATACCCGAAAGCCATTTTTACAAGATGATGTTTTCCATTTTTCTATTTCGCACTGTGGTAATTATGCTGCTGCAATTGTTAGCACACAAAACAGAGTAGGAGTTGATATTGAAATTCCTCACCAAAAAATTGAGAAAATTCAACATAAGTTTTTATCTGAAAAAGAAAAAAATATACTTAACAAAACCGATGGTAATAATATTGAATTGCTAACAATGGCATGGAGTATTAAAGAAGCCATGTTTAAATGGTATGGCACAGGGCAGGTTGATTTTATTGAAGACATGAATATATTATCTATATTTAAAAACGACAAAAATTGCATCGTTCAATGCAATTTTAACAAGGATAAACAGATAGAACTAAGACTGGAAAATATATTAATTAAAGGTAACAATCTTGCCTGGGTAGTTACGTGACCTTTTTTTATTAGGTAAATTTTTATCGCTGAAGCATAAAGTCGCTAAGTTGAATTTTCTTTCTGCCTTATTTTTCTTTTTTTAAATATGTGAATTCACCACAGAGAAGAGGAGTTAAAAGAGTTTTCGCAGAGAACTTTTAAAACTTTTTCAGCGGTGTTATTAACTTGAATCTGCTGTCTTGACTCGGCATCTCTGCCGTCCTTTTATTCTTCATTGTCTACCAATTGCATATTCAATTCCTGCCCGGCAATTCCTTCTACCGAACCCGAAATATGTAAAGAGTTTTGTATAATAAGTTCAATTTGTTTTTCTTTCTTCTTAAAGTTTTTCTCAAAATCTTCACGTTCCTTCTGCATCATAGAACGCAGTCCTCTAAAGCCTTCCCGCATGGCATTCATGTTTCCAACAAACTCATGGCTGGTAAGATAATTATACATGGCTACCATTTTCTCGCCTTTATTTTCTTGGCTTGTTCTGCTTTCGCTTATTTTTAAAATAGCATTTCTTAGTACCAATGCAAGACTTCTTGCTTCCGAAAAAGTACAGATGTAAACACCGTTTTTTTCTCCAAACTGTTGCAGATCTTTGGGCATTGTTTTGGTTACAATTACTGCAATATCGGCTCCCGTTGCCAGCATATCTTTTTTGAGTTTCTCTATCCACTCGGCTGTAAAAGTCTCTGTGCGTTTGCTCTCATAAATAATTTTGCCACATTCCTGACCAACATGGTTTCGTACAGTCTGTATGCAATCTGCACCTCGAACACCTTTGCCAACTTCACTTATTATATCAAAAGGAAAAGTGGCTGCAAGTAATTCTTCCAAAGCCTGTTCCTGTACTTCGCCCTGCAACTGCATAGATCCCTGTTCAGCCTTACGTTTCATTTCTTCTGCCAGTTTCTTCTGATCTTCCAGTTGTTTTTCCAGCTCCCGCACGCGCATGTTCTGCTCGTTTTCCTTTATTGAATTTTTCTCAATTTCCTGTTTGCGTATCTGTTCTCCTATGCTGTGGCGTTCTTCCTGTAATTTTTTTTGTACGGTAATTTCAAGCTCTGCCTCTTTGTTTCTAAGTTGTTGTTCTAATTGTAAAAATTGTAATTCTTTTTTTCGGGCTTCTTTTAATCTTTCTTCGTTGTCATTTTTTTCCTGTTGAAGTATCTTTAAGCGGTTTTCAAAATCACATGAAATGCTCTTTGTTAACTGCTCCTGCATTTCAGCTTCTATTTTTACTTTTTCCTGTTTTACTTTATTTAGAAAAAGCTCATTTTCTTTTTTCTTTTTTTCTTCAAATAAAATTTTTTCAGCCTCAAATTGCTTTTCGGTTTCTTCTATTTTAATCAGTGATTGTTGTAGTTTATTCTGGTATTTAATTTCCAATTTTTTTTCTAAATCTGCTGCTATTATATTTTCTACATCAAAACTAAGCCCGCAATTTGGGCATTTAATATCATTGGTCATTAGCAGGTATTTTTTACAAGTTAATAAATTTGAAGTAAAGTTTTGGGGGTTAATTTTACCGCAAAAATCTCTAAGCGCTAATTCGCAAATACGTTTATTTTCCATTAAATCGCTACGACGCTTATTTGTGCAAAGTGGTATAATTTTCTTTAATTTTTTGTGAGTCTTTTTTGTCTTTGTCGTTTTATAGCACTATAAAAAAAGTAAGATGCTACAATTTTTATAAAAGGTTACATAATAAAAGTTGAAAAAAATATTCTGTTCAGCCTAACCCTGATTGTAGTGGATGAGCCCGGAATGAGTGAGCTACGAAGGAGCGAAACGAAATGAGGACTTGCAAGGTAAAGCAGGATACAAATGTTGAATAATAACATTGTGATGATGCTTCGTAGTAAAACTAAAAAAAACCTGCAGCATACGCAGGTTTTAACATGTGCGGCCAATCAGATTCGAACTGACACACCCGTTGTATGGGCGCTACCACCTCAAGGTAGTGCGTCTACCAATTTCGCCATAGCCGCAAGTAGATAAAAATATGCTATTGTTTTATTTGCAAGGTATCTATTTAAACCTTCATTTTAAATTTCAAAAATAGTTGTTTATTAAAACTTTATAAAATGCAAGCCAATTGATTTGCCACTTTGTTTAATTTTTATAAAATATCCTCCTTTTGCCATATTCTTAAATTCGTTTACAATATCTTTTTGGTATTGTCCTGCAACTTTTAGTCCGTCTGAAAATATCTTTACACTTCTTCCATTTTGATCAACAATATTAAATGTCACTTCTCCCGAACCAGGAACAATGTAATCAATGATGGCCGAAGTATTAACAGGATTTGGTGTGATCTTTAAACCAATACCATCCTTTACAATCGTAATCAAATTATTTCTGGATGCTGTAGTAAAGGTCTGCACACTTGAAACATTTCCAGACCCTGTGGCTGAACAATTCGCGGTGATTTTCCACAGGTATGTTGAGCCACTGGCAAGTCCTGTAAGGTTATAGCTGTTGGTTTGTAATCCTGCCGCCGCCACCATCCATGCATTTACCGTTGCGAGTTTGTACTCAACTGTAAAAAATGTTCCGCTTTGTCCGTTCCAGGTCAGTGTTGCACTGTTTAAAGTAATGGAACTTGTAGTTAGTGTTGCTGGTGCTGCAGGTGTTGGCGTAATTGTAACCTGAATATTTGATCTTGCACCTTCACCACAATTATTTGTTTGTGCTACATAATAATTGGTGGTGCCTGCAACCGATGTTACCGGAACCGGAGCGCTTGTTGTAGATGTACCACCAGAAGAAGTTGTATACCACAATAGATTATTACCCGTTGCTGTAAGTGCTGTTGCAATTGCGTTTTGGCAATAAATTACCTGTGTAACCACAACAGGTATTGCAGGAATTGATGTAACTGTTACATTTATATTTGAACGGGGGCTTTCACAAATTCCCTGCGTTTGACTCACATAATAAGAAGTTGTACCGGATGTTGTGGTAGATGGTGTAGGCGCTGTAGTAATTCCAGTGCCACCTGAGGCAACTGTGTACCACAATAAGTTTGAACCGGTTGCTGTAAGCATCGTAGTTGTAGCATTTTGGCAATAGTTAACACTACCTGTAACAGTTGGTGCTGCAGGTGTGTTATTCACATTTATTGTAATTGCTGCCTTAGGGCTTTCACAATTATTGTTGGATTGGCTTACATAAAAAGTAGTACTGCCTATGGTAGTTGTAGATGGAGTTGGGGCAGTAGCACTGCCGGTACCACTTATTGCAACTGTGTACCATAACAAATTATTTCCTATAGCTGTAAGAGCAGCTGCTGTTGTGTTCTGACAATAATTAATTGTTCCTGTTACCGTTGGAGCACCAGGAATAGCGTTCACATTAACTGTTATAGATGCTCTTGGACTTTCACCACAACTCTGCGTTTGCGTTACATAAAAAATGGTAGATGCTAGGGTTGCGGTTGATGGTATTGGCGCACTAGAACTACCCGTTCCACCGGTTGCAGTTGTATACCATAATATATTGGTACCCGTTGCTGAAAGAGCAGTTGCTGTTGTATTCTGGCAATAGTTTATAGGCGAAGAAACTGTAGGTGCTGCTGTTGTTGCTGTAATGGTTACTGTAACTAAACTGCGTGGACTTTCACAACCATTGGTAGTTTGGCTAACATAATAATTTGTACTTCCTATA
>JAYUZL010000182.1:0-9358 GCA_043751875.1 Ferruginibacter sp. | reverse complement strand
TCTCCATTCAATAAACCTGTCTGAGTAAAAGCTGAAGTTCCTAAGACTGCTGTAGCACCATAGGTTTTGCTTTGAGCATTTGCTGTTATGGTTAAGGGTTGTTTGGCAACTGCACCCGAAACCGTGATAGGAATCGTTGTTATTCCCCCGCCGCCAAAGTTGATAGTTTCATTGTATGTTCCAACAGCCAATCCAGTTTTTAAACGCACCCAAGCAGGCTGAGCAGCTATGTTACCAGCACTTGCAGTCACAGTTGCAGTTGTCCCAAAGCCTGTGGTAGCAGATGTTGTTGAAACTTCATAATTCGTAGATCCGTTAACGGTAATGGTAGCATTGGCAGTTGTAAGGCCATTTCCATCAACTAGGAAGTTTTGTGCCGTAGATGTTACAGTACCATATGTATACCCGAAACTAGTTAGTGCAGTAGTGGCAGACCCTAAAACGGTTCCAGTAAATGTGAAATCGTTTATACCGTAATCACCATTAGGGCTTCCTGCATTCCATCCGTAGAACCTAAAGCCTGTTGCAGCTGATAGGTTTTGGTAAGACACAGCACTTAGGGAAATAGTCGCACCTACAGAAATGGGTGAACCTATATTTGTAGCATAATTATCACCATTAGCATTTGATCTAAATGCAAATGAGGTCGGGGCCTTAGTCCCTCCTCCTGTACCTGAATATACGAAATTATTTAAACTTACTTTATATCCTGTGGCTGGGGTAATTCCAAAACTTATGTATTGCGTCGTTAATATTGAAACATTACTGGTGACGCTTCCTTTCCAAAAGACATTATTTCCGGATAATGTAGATAATCCAGTACTTCCTATACCTGAAACAGCAATATTGGCATTCGGAACATCTCCCGTTGTATAAGGATTAGATAACCCAGGATCAATTCCTGTTATAGGATTTGTCCAGATTGAAACTGCCTGCCCAAATCCAACATTAGCCACCAGAAGAAAGCTACACAATATATAAAGGAAGTGTTTCTTTGTATAGAAACTTTTGGAGTTTGTTTTACGTAAACATTGTTTCATACCTGATATTTTAATCCATGTCTTATTCCAGTAAACTTATCATTTGTTTACTGTTATGATTTTGGTCGTGAATATTATTAGCTGCCGGCATGCATTACACTCTACTTTGTAGCAATGAAAACATGTAGTTTTCTTTGCCACAACAGTCTATTAAATAAAAGATTTAATTGAAAAATTTAATTTTCCTCAGGATTTTTAAAAGATGCTGTAGAACTACGTATTTAGGGTTGTAGTCTACATACTACAAATGTAAGTTTATTTGTAATATTTAGATCAATTTGAAGTAAATTTTTTAAAGATATATTTTTTTAGGTATACCTGCAATTAAATGTGTTTTATAGTTAACTACTTTAGGTCGGTAAATTTTAAAACAACGTACATTGTTTTAAAAAATAAAAATCCCAAAAAGCCTTTGAGCAATTGCTTCACTTAATGTACATGTGACGGAGATACTCCGATTTTATGTCAAAATAGACCAAGTACAACATAAAAATCACCCCTTAACTGAGGTTCAATTTATCAATACTTAAATATTCCCTTATAAAATAATAACGGGTTTCACAATCATTTTATTGCCTAGGCCTATCAATTGTATACAGTAAACGCCAGGCTTTATGTTAGCCGGCATTGTAAGCGACTGCGAACTTTGAATTCCCGTTAGTTGCATGGTTCCAAGCGGATAGACATTTCCATTAATCCCGACAGCTAACCTGGTTATCTGCCTTGGCGGGCTGCGGCTATTTGTGACTGCAATTGCCTTGTAGCAGATGGGTTGGGATAAACATTCATACCAGTCACTACTCGAGGCATTGATAATTTTGCAACACTGCTATACGCTATTTTACCATCGGCATTAGTTGCTTTTATCCTGTAAAAATTATCTCCTTCACAGCAACTGCCTACCTCTTCTTTATAAAATTCGCTACCCCCCGGTTTCTTGGCTCCACCAATCTCACATCTTTAAAATGTAAGGTATCGCTTGCATGCTGCAACATGTAACTGCTTACAAGGATCTCATTGTCTACAGCAAATTCTACATTTACGAGGGCATCTTTTCGCAATAATTTTATACTCTTAAAGCCTACTAAAATGGGTGCCTGGACTATTTTCTCAAAAATAACTGAAAAACGGTTTTGCGCCGATGTACCGGGATTGCTATTTAACGAAAAGTTAATATAAGTCGTATCACTTAAGTTTATTGGAGAGTTTAAATTGGTGTAGTTATCTTTCACATACACAATTTGTTTAGGTTTTGCAAGATTGCATCCTATAACCTATATGGTAAAATTGTGCTGTTGCAGGTTCCATATGGGTATGTAGGTCGTATCAGTTTCAGGAATACATTTTCTTCGTTCTACAGCCAGCATTGTACCGCCACGAACCAGCCCCCAATTCTCACCGGGGTTTGCTATTTTTAATGTGTCTTCCCAATTTACGCAATTGCAGTAAAATCGTCGTAAATGGTCATATTTCCATTCATCAACGTTTTGTGGCCATCTGCACCTTAAACAAATAAATTTGTACGTAATGTTTGTTGGGAAAATACGATAGAACTGACCAGTAAAAAGCAGCCTGCAAGTTGGATGCGAAACACAAGAAAGTTGTACAAAGAATGAGATTTCATACACTGGTTTTTTCTTTCAATGCATACAGCATTGGGTTTTATGATTGTAGATATCTTGAATTGAATTATTTATTTTGATAATTAACGGGGGATTTATTTTATTATTATGTAGTATGAATTTTGCTTAAAAATTTTGAGCCAATATTCCTGTTTTTGTCTACAGGTAAAAAATTTTCGGTGATTTATTACAAGCCAACTACAGAAAAATATCGCCATCGCTTTATAGCTGTAATGTAAAATTGTGGTCTACTTTCAAGCGATCTTCCTTTCATTTATGAAAAATAACATTTTTTCTTTCTTTGCCGGAAGGTCCAGGACCACATCTCTTGGCCTGTACTTCGAACTATTACTTTTCAGCTATTAAGGTGACCAAGATGGGCGGAAAATACTGACGGTGATAAATATGGGCTAAAAAGAACATGTCCTGGCGTTTACTTCTGGCTATTACTTTTAATTATTAAGGATGCCCAACGTGAACAGAAACTTTGCTTTTTTATTTAAGCAGAATCTGTATTGACAGAAACGTTCCTGCGATATGATAACTATTTCCATGGCTGCATAGTTGCTGTGTACAATGGTGACCCATTTTGCGGAACAGCTTTTTCATTTCTTTAAAAAAACGATTTTATTTGTCGACCGGTCAGAGACCTTGCCTCGCCTATACTTTGGACTACTATGCCTTAATTATGTAAGAAGACAAACTGGGGCAGATGTATTTATATATTAATAGTAATCAAAATACCGATAATTGTCCAATTTAACGCTCTTGCCGGTGTTTTAAGGAAGACCATAATCCAGATCATACCTTAAACATGAAGGAAAAGAACCACCATCTTACAAAATCCAAGTACTGTTTAAAACATTCGGGGTCATCTTGTTATTACCTGCTAAATGAATTTAATAACCAACCTTCTTTCTTGTTACCAAATTAAACCAAACTCTTCCAACACACCAAAATAGCACCTGGCGGATGAATATTTATTTTCTTTTGGGAATTTGGTTAATCAGTTTTCTAGCTGTATTCTATTTCTCAGCAACGTCTCCAGGGGGTGTAGTTGCGCATTGATTATTACCAATTTACAGGCTTTATCTACTCAACATCTGGCAAGGACCGATATATTACAGCAAAATTTGCCTTTTACTTTTTTATTTAGGTTCATCAAAAAGAACAAAAAATAACTTGCATTTTTTAGTATATTTTCAATGAATTTTTTTGGAATTTAGTTGATATAACATTTTACTAAATCCATACCATTTTTGTATATTTTATTAGCCATCAACAACCTTACGTTGCATTGATTAGTTGCCTTGAATTATCTAAAAAACTTCCCCCAAATTTATAGAAAGGCTGTTAGAACCATTTACCCCAATTGCATAGTCAATAGCTATGTTGGTACGAGAGTGTTTGTTGAATTGAATGCGGGCGCCTGCACCAATGGCAGGTAAAATCTTTTCAAACTTATTGCTGATTGTCTCAGTAAAACTTTCAACATTTCCAAATACCACTCCTCCAAAAAGTTGATTTTTAGAAATCCCAAATCTATATTCAGATTCAAAATAAAGCATGTCTTTGCCTCTAAAACGGCTTTGTACGTAACCTCTGCCTGTATTATTGTACGTGTC
The DNA here is from genome assembly GCA_043751875.1 of Ferruginibacter sp. GTDB lineage: Bacteria > Bacteroidota > Bacteroidia > Chitinophagales > Chitinophagaceae > Ferruginibacter. The sequence goes on along the minus strand of JAYUZL010000182.1, from coordinate 5,071 downwards.
CCAACCCGTGCTCGGCAAGTCTGAATAAGGTATTTTACCGCCAAACGAAAGCCAATTATAACTCCAAAAGGCCAATACATTGTTGTTACGGCTATTAAGTTTGATGTATTTGCGTACATCCAACTTAAACGATTTTGCATTATTATCGCTGCCTAAAAAAGAAAAATTGTTGCGGTAAGCTCCGTTGGCATAAAAGCCATTTTTTGGATTGATTGAATTGCGTCTGTTATCGTATAAAAAATTAAGAGTTAAGCCTGATGATATGGAAGTTCTATTAAATCCATATTTTGAAAAATCAGAAATAGTGCCGTCGTAATTACCGGCTTGCACAATATTCCAATGGTAATCCAACTGATAACCCACACCTAAAAAAAAATTGCGACCAATATTTTTAAGAACCGATTCATAAAAATGAATGTAAGAATCGTCCACAGGATTGTTTTGGTCCTCAGTAGTATAACCACCCAGGCCATAGGTGCTTTCGGGATATTTGTAATATCCCAAATCACCCTGTAAATAAAATTTATTTTTTTTTGTCCAAATATTTGTTTGCACGGGAAATAATATTTGGTTTTTTGATGTATAGGCTAAGTTGGCTATGATGGTTGATAGATTAGTTTCTTCCTGATTGCTTGTATAAAAACCAATATTCCCTGAAAGATCTATTTCAACTCCTGTTTGAGAAGTATATGCTACTGCCGGCACAAAGGATGTCTTGTAATGGTTGGATTTGTTGTTTTGTTTTAAGACATCTGGATGATTGTGTTTATTAAAAAAATGATGGTATACGTCTAATAAATCTTTACCGTTTGAACTATCCAAGTGCATTTTAGTATTCAAAGCTGAAATATCTTTCTGTGCCATTAGTAAGTTAAAACAAAAAGATAATTGTAAAATTAATAAAAGGAAAATCGTCTTTTTTTTATTCATTTTTTTTATGTGTGACCTGCAAACGTTTAATTGTTAAGTTTATCAACTCAAATATTTCCACGATATATACAAATGCTATTATCAAAATAGTTTTTGTTGTAAAAAAAAATTTACAAAGCATATAGTCTAAACCCTTCACAGCAATATCTCTCAAAGGAGTTGTTGGGTTAATCCAAAAATATCCATTCTAAAAATATAACTACTCCCCTGGCATATATTTCTTCTCAACATGCTTCAATACATCTTCTTTGTAAAACAACACATCTTTAAATTTCCCCTGCGTATACATTAACAACTGGTCAGTAAAATGCGGTGACGAGGGGTCGCCGCTGTTACCGCCTGCAAGCAATGATTTTGCTTTTACTTTTTTGCCAAATTCAACTGCACAAATAAAACTGTTGCCGCTTACACCATAGCGCTTATTGGTACCTTCAAAATACCGGCTGTTGTAAGATGGCAACATGCCCCACAAAGCAGAAGCAAAGGGTACAGGATAACTTTTTCCTGCATCAGTAAACACCTGGTTTACGTCGTTACTTATGCGCTGGTAACGGTTTATACTTCCCCACTCCACCATCCACGAACCATACCGTTGTTTAAGATCGTTGATCGTTTTTGCAAGCGGCAATAAAAGATCATTTGCCTTTGCAGTAGCAGCAAATTGTTTGTTAGTTGCAACCTGGTCAGGCTCATCTCCATCAACATATACCTTTCGCAGATCAGTCGTTAAACGCTGCGCCCACTCTACCGCAATAGTTGTAGGTATAGAGCTTTCTGCCACGTGGTAATCCCATTTCTTTAATAATGCAATTGGCTCTTTCAGCAAATCATACAAACTGTCCGAGGGAGTTATATTTTTATCAAAGGCATTTATGAGAGCCGGCATCAACACTTCAAACGCAGCAAGGTTTTTATCGTACCCTGCTTTTATTAATTTATCAATGGTAAACGTATTTTCATTCTGCAAAACTTTTACGGCATTGATTCCTCTAAAATTCTCACCATCCGGTGCCATATATTTTGGGTAATTCTTTTTTACCGGACTGCTTGTACCACTAACTGTGTATGGAGTAGAATTACAATTCTGTATAAACCCCGTTGAAGGATTAATCATTTGCACAATATCTTTTAATGCATGTAAACCTTTCCAGTCTGTTTGCGAAGTGCTTCCATCTACAGGTTTGCTCCAGTTATATTTCGTATTTCTTACGGGTATATAATTACCATGCCAATAAGCAATATTTCCTTTATTATCTGCAAAAACAGTGTTGTTGCTGGTGTTGCCTTTAAGCTCCATCGTTTTGGTATAATCTGCAAGCCCTTTTGCCTTTGTACGTTGCCAGCTTTGTATCAACCCATTCATCATTCTGTTGCTGCTTTTCACACTAATGTAATTTTCATTCCTAAAGGCCATTATGGGTCCGTGCTGTGTGTACAATGCATTAATACTTTTTGTTTGGAGCACAGCCCCTTTTTTAAAACTGATAACAATGTTTTTATGCTGCACTTTTCCTTTTTGATTGTCAAAAAGATATTCCATTTCATTGTTGTTACCGGTTATTTTTTCTGCATACATATCGGCAACATCAACATTACTGCTGGTATGCATCCAGCCGCAGTATTCATTAAAACCCTGAAAAATAAAAAACTGCCCCCATGTTACCGCACCATACACATTCAACCCCTCTTCGCTCACCATGTGCACTTCGGGTCTAAAATAAAAAGTTACGTGAGGATTTATATAAAGCAAAGCATTACCGGAAGCAGTTTTTTTAGGGGAGATGGCAAACCCGTTTGAACCGGTTGATATTTCTTCAAATTTTTTAGGGTTGTAGGTAGAGGAGGTTCTATTACCTGTATAAAAGTTTTTTACTTCTTCTTCTGTTACGCCGCCAGTGCTGATGGCGCCAATGCTGCCGTCCGTCCACAACAAAGGGAACCATGGTTGAAAATGTTTAAGTAAAGCCGGTTTTACTAAAGGATTTTTATACAGATAATAATTGATGCCATCGGCATAAGCCACCAACAATTTCTGCAACCACAAAGGCGCTTTTTTATAATCTGCTTTTGCCTCACTGCTGTCTATTAATAACCTTATATACAAATCGCTGTATAGCGAAGTTTCGCCATTTACTTCAGCAAGTCGTCCTAATTTTTCAATGTAGTTAGTTTCTACTCTTTTAAAATCATCTTCGCATTGTGCGTACAGCAACCCAAATACAGCATCAGCATCAGACTTACCATAAATATGTGGCACACCATAATTATCTCTGTAGATAGTGACATTGGCAGCCTGCTTTTTACAACGGTTTAATTCGGTGGAAGAGAGCATTTGTGCAGCTGTAAATAATGGCAAACACACAAACAACAATAAAAGATTTTTCATGTAAGGAGATTTATAAAAAGGAAAAAATGACTGGTGTAACATACAATTAATTTCTGCGAAGTGTTAGCCGCTCAGATTGGCCGCCTCTGTTCATATCAAAAACAAGACTGTCTTTTGTTAGTTTAAATATTTTTACCATTATTTCCTGCTGGTTTGCAGGTTTGGTGAAAAGCATATCATTTTCCACTCTGTATGTTCCCTCTTCTTTGTTGCCCGCATATTCAAAGCTGTACTTTTCTTTTTCATCAAAAATAAAAAAAGCTTTGTCAGCCTCAAGGCTCGATGGCGAAGCGTTTACAAGCCATTCTGTACCTGCCCATTTTCCTACAATTTTTTTATTGTTCTCTGTATTTGCACAACCCGTAAGCAATGCAACTAATATGATGATGAAGGAACGATTAATTTTCATTTATAAATTAAATTGCTTAAAAAAAATGCATACCTCAAATATAAAACGAAAAGCTTCATGAATTTCTTTTTAAAAAACGTTTCATCTTTCAGGTATTATTTTTTTTCTATCTTCAATAAATGAGATTTTTTATCGGATTGTTACTGGTTATCCTTACCATTTCTGCCACTGCACAAACTAAATTTGCTACCATAACAGGAACTGTGGTTGATGAAAATGAAAGTCCAATACACAATGTATTTATCATCATTCTTGGTAAAAATTCAGGTATCGTAACTGCCGAAAACGGTACATTTTCACTGAAAGTTCCTGCACAAAAAACACTGGCACTTATTTTTAGTTACACCGGTTTTATAGACCAGCAAAAGAATTTCTTTTTAAGCGACGATGAAACAGAAACGCTACTGATACAATTAAAACAAAACGGTTCAACCCTTGAAGCAATTACGGTGGGCAATGAAAAGGAAAGAAAAGAAACAGGACTGATAAAAATAAATCCAAAAACAGCAGTGATATTACCAAGCACAGTTGGCGGTGTGGAAGGCTTGATTAAAACATTGGTTGGAAGCAACAATGAACTTACATCTCAATACAATGTGCGTGGCGGCAACTACGACGAAAACCTTATCTATATTAATGATTTCGAAATTTACAGACCCTACTTAGTAAGCAGTGGGCAGCAGGAAGGGTTAAGCCTTATAAATCCTGAAATGACGAAGAATGTAAATTTTTACACGGGCGGTTTTCAAAGTAAGTATGGCGATAAGATGAGCAGCGTGCTGGATATTCAGTACAAAAAACCTGTAAGTTTTGGTGGCAGCGCTTACGTAAGTTTATTGGAACAGGGTTTGCAACTCGAAGGTGCAGCTAAGAATGGAAAATTTTCTTATTTAACGGGTGTAAGAAATAAAAGCAACAGAAACCTTTTGAGCAACCAGCCAACAGCCGGTGCATACATTCCTTCCGCATCAGATGCGCAGGGCTTTTTAAGTTATACCATTTCACCAAAACTTCAAATAGAATTGCTTGGTATTATTTCTGCATCCAGGTTTACATTTTTCCCTGAATCTGTAAAGAAAACAACTTCAGTATTTTCTCCGTTTTTTACAGCCAACCTTGGGCTCGATGTGTTTTTTGAAGGACAGGAAAAAGACAATTACACTTCAAGTTTAATAGGCTTATCATTATTACAATCCATCAATAAAAAAACAAAGTTTAAATGGATGTTGAGCCGGTTTAAAGACAGGGAAAAAGAAAATGTAGATATTGGCGCAGCGTATCTTTTTGGTGACAGAGACTTTGATAACAGCAGTCCAACTTTTGGACAAATAACGAACCCACTCGGT
>JAYUZL010000181.1:0-23257 GCA_043751875.1 Ferruginibacter sp. | reverse complement strand
GGCGTTTACAATAATATTAAAAGTGATTCTTACACACCGATCAATACAGCTGATGCTTATATGAAATTTGGGGATTATCTGAAAAAAGTAAAAGCCGGTCCGCTGGATCTAAGGATTTTTTTATTTAATATTTTCCAACACGCCCCGCAAATAGTTAAAGATTTTACATGGCCAGATGAACTTATGAAAGGATTTGTGAAAAAATACCCGATGCTTTTTGTTGGTGGCCAAGGTTCGGTTACCCATATGCATTTTGATATTGATATGAGCCATATTTTGCATACGCAATTTGCAGGAAAAAAAAGAGTTCTGCTTTTTCCTCACGAGGAGCAACACAAACTTTACCGTAAACCCTGGGAGGTTCTTTGCCTTGCCAACTATGCAGGCTACAGTAAATCATTTGATTATGATAATTTTCCCGCAGTAAAAAAGGCAAATGGCTATGAAGTTATTTTAGAACACGGAGATACGTTGTACATGCCTGCAGGTTTTTGGCATCACATGGAATATATAGAATCAGGTTTTGCCATGAGTTTAAGGGCAATGCAAAGTGATTTAGTAGGCAAACTTGGTGGTTTGTGGAAACTTTTTGGTATGCGTGGTATTGACACTTTTATGAAGAAAACTGCCCCAAAATGGTGGTATGACCGTAAACACAAAAAAGTTTACGAGCTTGCAGCAATGGAAATTAATAAAGTAACTTAGGCTTAAAATAAATACCTGAAATATTTTTTTAACAGATGATGTATTACGCGGGAAATACGCTTATTTTGCAATCAATATTAAATTTTAGTCTTCCAATTTCTGTCCTTTAAAAAATCATTCCATCCATTTTCGGTTTTAAAAAACTATAACCTGCATTTTTAGGTTAAAATATTTATTCAACACATCTCTTTATATACAAACGCTTTTTTGTGGTTTCAGAGGTAAGCAAGGCCGGAGATTTCTATCTCCGGCATATTTTTTATAAGATTACATTTTTCAATAATTTTTCCAAATATTCCTTATCAGTATCATCGTAATTATTCAAACGCTCACTGTCTGCATCAAGTATAGCCACAACAGTATTATTAATAATTATTGGTACAACAATTTCTGACTTTGATAGACTGCTACATGCAATGTGCCCTGGAAATATTTCAACATCAGCTACAATCAAGGTTGCCGCGTTTGCCCAGGCAGTTCCACAAACACCCCTGCCTTTTTTTATTCGGGTACAAGCTACCGGCCCCTGAAAAGGCCCAAGCACAAGCTCATCATCTTTTACGATATAAAATCCAACCCACAACCAGTTAAACTGCTCCTTTAAGGCAGCCGCTATGTTGCCAAGGTTGGCTATTACATCTGTTTCACCTTCTGTTAAAGCATTAATCTGTGGCAACAAAGTTTCATATTGTTCCTGCTTGGTTCCTGTTATAATATTTAAGTCCTCAGCCATATTATTTATCTTAAAGTATTTGTTGCAATAAAATTTAAAGTTTTGTATTGCAAAGATAATTGGCCATCAACATTTAGTGGCTTGAAATTTGAATCAATAAAACAAATTAAACATCATGACAGCTTACCATCAATATAAAGTTTGTATAGATGCATGCCTACGTTGCGCTGCAATATGCAACCATTGCGCTTCTGCTTGTGCACACAGTGAAGATGCAAACATGCGTGCAGATTGTATTCAGTTAAATATGGAATGTGCGGCTATATGCTATGCAGCGGCTGAGTTAATGAGTCTGGGCAGTCTTCACATAAAAGAAATAAGTAAACTTTGCGCAACTATTTGCGATGCCTGTGCTGAAGAATGCAACAAACACGATGATGAACATTGCAGAGAAACTGCCGAGTGCTGCAGCAAATGTGCAGACGAATGTGACGTGGTAGGACAGTAAAACAGACCGTTTAAAATTCACAATGAACAACTTGTAAAAAGTTACATCTTTTTCAAAATTTCTGCCACAAAATTAAACTCATACCCTTTGCCCACTAAATAATTTTGCAACTTGCTTTTTTTTATAAAAATATTTTTTTCATTGTTTAAAGTAGATAATTTTTCTGCTGCAATTTTGTGAAGCGTTGTTAAATAATCTGTATTATCTATTTGTGCCAGCGCTTTCTTAATACTGTAGTCGCTTATCTGCTTTATTTTTAATTCATATTTTATTTTTGTTCTACCCCATTTATTTATTCTGAATTTTCCGCCTGCAAATGCTATAGCAAAGCGCTCTTCATTTATATAATTCTCTTCAATCAACCTACTCATTAAAAGTTCCACTTCATTTTTAAATAGGCCAAAACCATACAGCTTCTTCTTTACTTCACCGTGACACCGTTCCTGATAAGTACAATAATACTTAGCCTTTTCAAAAGACTTTTCTGTACCAATATTTTTTGTTTCAAACGCCATACAGCGGCAAAAATGTGAATTTATTCCTAGTAAATCATAAATATTTTCTACTTTCAATCTTTTATCTTTGGCAATCTTAAAAAAGTAATATGAAGTTTATCGTTTCTTCTTCAGCGCTGCTGAAACAACTGCAACAAATAAGTGGTGTAATTAATGCCAATACCGTTTTGCCTATACTGGAAGATTTTTTGTTTGAGATAGAAACAAATAAACTTACCGTAACTGCAACCGATCTGGAAACGGTAATGAAAGTACACATGGATATTGAAGCAAAAGAAAGCGGGCGGGTTTGTATTCCTGCAAAGATTTTGTTGGATTCACTTAAAAATATTTCCGAGCAGCCGCTTACTTTTAATATAGAAAAAAACTTTGCAGTAGAACTTACAAGTGACAATGGCAAGTATAAAGTAATGGGCGAAAACCCCGATAACTTTCCTAAAGAACCTGCAGCAGATGATGCCAATAGTTTTACAATGACATCTACCGGCCTCGTAACGGCTATCAACAAAACTATTTTTGCTGTAAGCAACGATGATCTTCGCCCTGCCATGACGGGCGTGTTTTTTGAGCTCGATAAAACCGGAATAAGCTTTGTAGCCACCGATGCCCACAGGTTGGTAAAATATACACGTACCGATGTAAGCTGTCCGAAAAAAGATACTTTTATTGTACCAAAAAAGCCACTTAATCTTTTAAAAAGTGCACTGCCGGATAATGAAGATGAGCTTACACTTTCTTACAACAGCAACCATCTTTTTGTAAAACATGGCGGTACTGAATTGGTTTGTCGTTTAATAGATGCACGTTTCCCCGATTATAAAGTTGTAATACCGGTTGATAATCCTTACAAAATGAATGTGAGCCGCAGCGATTTTCAGGGAGCATTGCGTCGTGTTAGTGTTTTTAGTAACAAGAGTACAAACCAGGTAGCATTAACCATTAGCGGCAACGAATTGCAGCTTGCAAGCCAGGATGTTGATTTTAGTTTTGAAGGCAACGAACGCATGGCCTGTACCTACGATGGCGAAGATCTGCAAATAGCTTTCAATGCAAAATTTTTAATAGAAATGCTAAACGGTGCAGATACTTCCGAAATAAATTTAGAACTAAGCACAGCAACAAAAGCAGGCATTATAAAGCCAAGCGAGCAGGAAGAAAATGAAGAATTGCTGATGTTGGTAATGCCGCTCATGCTAAACAATTAATTTAAAAATCATCATTATAAAAATCCGCAGATGTGTCGTCTGCGGATTTTTTGTTATAAGTTTTTGGGGCTGTAAAAGCCAGTGCATTGTCGAGCAGTTGTTGCGGCTATCCGTTGCTATCTTTTTGTGCCGCCAGGCGGACTTACAAAAAGGATATCCACTACTATCCGCCAGCCCCTTAGCATATTATCTTTTTTCAACTTTTATTGTCAACTATATGCTGTTTTGATTACTCAAATTGTATGGCCAAGTAAATTTTATTAGAAAATTTAAGAAATACAAGTAGGGCGCATACAAAAAATTACACTTATTGGTGTCAACATACATGCACCTTGTTATTTCCGAAATTAAAATGCGAATAAATACACATACAGTTTTCAGAAATAAATATTTTCCACTTTCGTCATAACTTTAACTCAACTTGCATTCTCAAACTAATTATTATGTTTTTAATCATACTCGGGGTTATTATTTTAATTGCTTCTGTTGCATTTTTTTCGCACGATGAGCGCTATATAAAACTAAAAGGCGCCAGCAGATGGATTGGGATTTTATTTATTGCATTAGGTATTATTACAGCATGTTTTGTACAAATAAATGCAGGAAACATTGGCGTAAAATCTTTGTTTGGAAATATACAAAACGAAGTTTTAAACAGTGGGTTGCATTTTGTAAATCCGTTGTACGTTATAGAGAAGCTCGATGTAAAAACGCAAAACTATACCATGAGTGGAGTAAAAAATGAAGGTACAATAGAAGGCGACGATGCCATAAGAGTGCTCACCAGCGATGGGCTTGAAGTTACTATTGACCTTACCGTTTTGTACAGAGTCGTTTCCGCAGATGCGCCAAAGTTATTAAGAGAAACCGGCAACGACTACCGTGATAAAATTGTACGCCCCATCACCCGTACAAAAATAAGAGACAATGCAGTTTATTATCAGGCGGTAGATTTATTTGGCATAAAAAGAGACGAATTTCAACAGCGCATTTATAAAACAATAGAAGAAGATTTTAAAAAAAGAGGACTCATGCTTGAGCAGTTATTAGTACGAAATATTACTTTGCCCAATTCTGTAAAAGCATCTATTGAATCTAAAATAAATGCTGAACAGGATGCCAAGAAAATGGAATTTGTTTTGCTGAAAGAGAAACAGGAAGCCGAAAGAAAAAGAGTGGAAGCACAGGGTATAGCAGATTACCAGCGGATTATAAACACAGGGCTTACTGACCAGCAATTACAATACGAACAAATAAAGGCTATGAAAGAACTGGCGCTTAGCACCAACGCAAAAGTAATTGTAATGGGCAAAGGCGGTGCACCAATGATTATAGATGCTAAATAGTAAAGAATGATTTTTAAGCAAATAGCATCATACGATAATTTTATGGTGGCAAATATGACCTTGGGCCTGCTGGAGGAAAATGATATAAACTGCCATTTACAAGACGAAAACATTGTTACAATAGATCCTTTTTTAAGCCCTGCAATTGGGGGTATAAAGTTAATGGTGGCAGATGTGCAGTTTGAAAGAGCAGAAAATATAATAAAAGAAGCAGAAAATATTTATATCAAACAAATTCCCTGTACGATTTGTAAAAATTATTCTTTAGCAACGGAGGAAAAAATTAACCGTCCACAAACTTTTTGGGGTAAGCTAAAAAACCAGCTGGCTTACGGGCAAACTGAAACTTATCAAAAATTATATCGGTGCAATAATTGCAATAATTTGTTTGCACAACTTCCACTCTCTATTTAAAATTATAGTATGAAAGTAATTGCCATGATACCGGCACGGTACGCAGCAACCAGGTTTCCTTATAAACTCATGCAGCCATTGGGTAACAAATCTGTTATAAGGCATACGTATGATAACACGGTAGCATCTAATTTATTTGATGATGTATTTGTAGTAACAGATCATAAAATAATTTTTGATGAAATAACGGTTAATGGCGGAAAGGCCATTATGAGTATACGTGAGCACGAGAGTGGCAGTGACCGTATCGCTGAAGCTATTGCAGATATGGATGTTGACATCGTTTTAAATGTGCAGGGCGATGAACCTTTTGTAAATGCATACATGTTAAAAAAACTGCTTGATGTTTTTGCAAATGATGAGGAAAAGAGAATAAAGGTTGCTTCTCCTGTAAAAAAAATATTAAACCCTGCACATGCAGCCAACCATAATATTGTAAAAGTGGTGGTAGATAAACACATGAACAGTTTGCTATTCAGCAGAAGCATTATTCCTTTTTACCGTGACGAAACAATTATACCATTTTATTACGAACACGTGGGCGTATATGCATTTAGAAAAGAAGCATTGCTTTTATTTACAGTATGGGAAATGGCACCGCTGGAAAAGGCAGAAAAAATTGAGTGCCTTCGTTACCTCGAGCATGGTATTCAATTGCGCATGGTTGAAACAGAAGATGCCGGCGTAAAAATTGATATGCCTGAAGACCTTGCAAAGGCAGAGGCTTATTTGAAAACGATTTTATGAATTTTTTGTTATTTAAAAATGGTCCCTTTTTTAAAATATTGCAGAATAGTCTTTCTTGTTTTACATAAAAAGAGATACTTCAAAGAATAAGGCTTTTATAAATTACCTGCTTGCAATTACAAACTTATCTTATAAATTGGTCAATCTGTAAAATAGTATGCAGTGGGTCAAAATGAACATATCTATAAATCTCGGCTAAAATGTGTTATGAATACAGAGTGTTGATTATTAAGCTATCTGTTGGAACTTCACTATTTTAAAAAAATATATAAATTTTATAAAATAATTATTTCGAACCATTTGCCTTTACCATAATCAATTTCCGCTGTCGCTGCTTTATTTTAAAATAAACATTTGCTTCTTCGTTGTTCGTGACATCTGCTGTAAACGCAATTTGTATTGGTTTAAATACATCATCAAAAGCCTGCGGATTTAAAGAAACAATATATATACCTGATGGAACTCCAATACTAAAATTGCCATTTGCATCACTAAGCGTAGTAAACTGGTCGCCTGTAGAATCTGTTACTGTTACTTTTAAATAATCTGATGAAAATCTTTGGTGGCTTATAGAATCCAGTATTACAGCTATATTTCCTTTTATTGTTTTGCCCTTTTTAAATGGAACAAATTCATTTGTTTGTTTTGTTACCGCTATATTTTGCTTAAATCCCTTAGCAGGTATTATTCCTTCTTTACTTTGTATATTATGAAAATCCAGTGTATAAACTCCTTTATCAGTATTTACAATTACAATAGTTCCTTGTTTATTTGTAACATATGGATGCTCGTTTATGAGTAATACTGTATTACTTAAAAAGGGTTCATCATTTTCTCTTGTGCCATCGTTATTTTTATCATTAAATAAATGTAAAGTTAGGTTATAGTATTTCCGGGATTTTGGTACAGCAACATTAAAAGGCTTACTCATTGTAAGAAAAATATATTGATTTTTATACTTTGAGTGGATGGAGGTTGATCCAGTAAGTTCAAAATTTAAACCACTTTTTTGATTTGTGTAAAAAGCTGAAATAGCGGTATTTTGTTGTATGGAAGTATCGGGCTTGGTGATAGAATAATTATATTGTAACCTTAATTGCAAATTAAGTTTAGTAAAATCTTTATTTAAATAGGGGCCGTAAGTTTTTATATCTAAATATCCAGTAAAGTCTTGTATGTTATTTTTGTAACCAAAAACCGGTAAGTGCTCTTCCATGTACTGCACTCCTCCCCATTTACTCATAAGCCCTGCACTGGTTGTGTGTAGCGATATATTTTGTTTATCTGGCCCGTAATTTTTCTGATATCCTTGCGTGCGATTTATTTGAAAGTTTAATTTCTTAAACATTGAAAATGAAATGCCTGCACCTTCATATTTATAAACAGGAGAAGTATAGTTTTCCTGTACTGCATTTGTTAAAAAACCGCTGCTAAAATTAATTGCAACAGATTTTAAATTAAAACCTGTTAGCAAACCAAATTGTCGCATATTAGAAAGCAGTTTGCTACGGTAATAAATACTATCTCTAAAAAAAGTTCTTTTATAGTAACTGGATTGATATTGTGCGCCCAAATAAAACTTTTTTACAGGCAGCCACCTGGCATCGTGAGATTGCATACGATATCCCTGATAAACTCCGGGAAAGCCATCGTTATTGTATTCTACATTACTTTTTAAATTTATTTTTTTTAAGTTATACCAAAAATGATACCCTGCAGAATAGCCGAATATTGTTTGGTTATTTTTTGCAAACTTCGATTTGTTCTTCATGTATCCTACACCTGCATTTACATCGAATAATATTTTTCTGCTACCAGTAAAGGACATTCTATTATTTTCTACAAATGCATTTGTATGAGCCGTTCTGTCATAGTTAGCAAGCAACTCATGAAAAAATACTATTTTTCCTTTTTTGTAATTGCCCCACAACCCAACGTTTGTTCCTTCAATACCTAAACCGTTACTCTTTATAATATGCCCACCAAGTGATGTACTGTCATTTTTGTGGTAAGCAGCTTTCAATCCGTTTCCATTATTGTAAAATATACCTAATTCATTCATTTGCCCTGCATAAAAAGACCATTTTTTATGTAAAAATCCAAGGTTAAAAACATCTCGCTGCAAGCCGGTAGTACCTAGTTGCTTGCTTCTGTAGGCGAACAAAATTTTATCATTGTTTTTTAAACTGTAAATGCCGTTGAGTCCAAAATACCCGCTCACTTTTTTATTGTACATAAAAATACCAGACGAAACAATTACCGGAAAAGTAGCAAAGGCAGATGTATGTATCTTTCTGTAAAAAGATGCTCGCAAAATATTATAAGAATACAAGGCTGTCTTGCCATTTTTTTCAGATATGTTCAGGAATATTTTTTCACTAATAAAATTCTTTTTTATCCTATCTGGAAATTTAACTCTGTGGTAATAAAAAGTATCTTTCGCAGGCAATAAATAAAATTTTACATTGTCATCGAGCTGCAAAATGTAATTAAAAAAATGAAGGCTATATTCTTCTTTTGTATTACCGCTGTTTAATATTCTTACTGGCAAATCCACGTATTGGGTTTCATCATTTACTGTAAGTTCTTTTATTACAGTACTAGCTCTAAAGTTTTTTATAACACTCGCCTTTAAATAAAAAGGGTAAAAGTTTGTATCAGGATTATTTTTTAAAACAATTTTAATTTGTGCTTCTTTCCATGCAGCCGGTGCTGTTTTTGAGCGGTTCAATGTTATATCGAGCGGGTACGATTCGCCCGGAGCAAGTTCAATAAATAAATTATTCTGCGTAAGTACTTTCCATCCCTCAGGTACATTTACATTGCACTGAAAGCTTATAATCTGGTTAAATGTATTTACAATATTTACATGGTTGTAAACAAAAAAACTTTTTTCATCTGCAACCAAAGAATCTCTGTATGTAACAGATATATACGGGCTCGTTTGTGCATTTGCAAACTTTGTAAGCATACAAATACACAAAAAAGAAATTGTACAAAATTTATTTATATGAGAATGGAGCAATTTCATTTGAAAATAATTATGAAAAGAAAAAAACCATTGGACTGTTTGTTAAGGAACAGCCCAATGGATTTCGTTACATATTTTTCTTTACAAGATAAAGTCGGAGAAAGTTATTCCTGAGCCGCTGTATAAACAACGTTCATTGAATAAGTACCCCCAGCATATGCCCAACCTGGGTTGGCTGAATAAGAAACGTCAAATGTTCTTGAAGTGTTTCCTAATATAGAGTTGTTTCCGCCCGGCAAACCGTCTAATATTAAAAGTTTACCATAACCTGACCCTGGTCCTGCGCCGTTACCTAAACTGTAATTGCTTGTAGTAGGTACTGCATGAGACGAACTAAGCGGGGCAAAATAACTTCCAACGCCGCCAAGCGTATTATTCATAGTAAGTGCCATAGACAGTACACTGGCAGGCATTGTTGTGTTATCACCCGGAACGTTTCCGTAAATACCTACATCAACATTTGATGCGGTAAAATTTGGACTTGCAGCTTTTACACAAACATCGAAAACACGGTTAGACTGAATAATAAAATTTGCAGTACCTAAACTTTTAGGAGCAGATAAATCTGCAGGTGTTATAAAATTACCTGACACATTGCTACCCGCAGAAATAGTAATAATATCGTTGATGTTAAGAGCAACACCATTGGAAGACTGAACCCAAACACCACCCGCTTGGTTTGTAGATTGAGAAGAAACGAGGCCTTGGCCCTGAGACACACCGAAGCATGCTACGGCTACAAATGCCGTAATGACTAATTTTTTCATTTTATAAAAGTTTAATGTTAAAAAAAAATTAGGCAATCACAGAAAAGATGAATCTTGAAGTTAATTTAAAGGGATATTAAAATTCTGTTTTGGATGGTATATATGTAACGAAAAGTAAATATAGTACTTTAAATATAATTAACAAAATATATTATTAAATTTTTACAATAATAATAATTATATTTTATTGAGGCGTTAATGTAAATATTACATTGATGTTATAAAGCCCACCGCCATAATTCCATGATGGATTTATTTTGAGATCTATTTTATATTCATTTACAATTTTGTCATTGCTGCTGATAATAATATTTTTTTCAATTGAAGAAAGCGGTGTATAGTTATTATCAGTACTATTTTTAATGCTCATAATACCGGCAGGAATACTGTTTCCGTTTATAGAAAGATTATTAAAATTATCTGTTTCGGTTTTTGCTGTTATTACCCAAGGAACATTGCTGTTTATACTAAGCGTATAAAAAGCAGCAATTTCTTTACCGTTAGAAAAATCCCCGGGAATAGAAAAATTTAAAGCAGCAGGATTTTGACTCCGTACAATTAAATTTTGTAACTCAGTAACTGTTACACTGCCTGAGGCTTTGTTTGGGATGTTGAGATTTAAAATTACGGATTGCTGTGCTTTGCAACAATGCATTGCTGTTATTAAGACTATAGCTGTAATGATCTTTTTCATTGCGGTGTTTGTGAAAAAATAATTGAAAATTTATAATCGCCGGGCGTCACGAAATGATCACATCCATGTTGTATCACATCAAAAAACAAAGAATACTTTTCATCATTTGCAAGTTTAGCAACAGATAAAATTTTTATTGGTATTGCGGTTAATAATATTTCGCTTGCATTAGCAGCAGTGATGCCAGATGCAACCTGCCCATTAAGTCTAAGACCAATATGCACCGGAAAATTACCATTTGAATAATTATCGGACACTATGCTAGCATACAAATCGATAATAGGTAAATCAGGTTCAATCTTAACCTCTACGGCACGTGTAATTATTTTATCTGTGCGCATTTCATTTATATCCGCGTACATAACGTGCAGCGAACTGTGAGGGATAACTAAAATGACGTTACCACTACTTATCTGTGCAAATATTTTTGATGTAATTAATATTTGAAGGAGAAGGAAAGATATTATAAACAAATATTTCATTAAATAAAATTAGTATATTTGTTTTAAACAATCAAAAAGATTTATAATATGAAAAATAGTATATTTACTTTATTTTCCTTCTTCTTGATCATCAATGTAAATGCTCAGATGCCTGGTCTTTCTGTAAAGCCTGTTCGTTTGTTTTATACACTTTTAGGCGGGCAATCATCTTCACAAACAGTATATGTTTTAAATAATACTGATAAACCACAGCAATTTAGATTATATACCGAAGATTGGTCTCGAGATTCTTTAGGTGGGCATATTTACATGCCTGCCGGAATGTGCCCGCAATCGTGTGCACGTTGGGTAAGTTTAAATAAAGAATTTTTAGAATTAAAGCCTGGAGAATCTACCGATCTCCTGGTAAAATTACGGGTGCCAGATTCTACTGAATCAGTTTCAGAAATGAAATGGACAATGCTTTTTATTGAAAATACCGCTGAAAAGATAGTGCCGAGTAAAGCTAATGGCTTTGCAACAACCATTAATAATATTGCACGAGTTGGTGTGCATATTGTACAAACGCCGCCAACAATTACAGAGAAGGATTTAAAACTTCTAAGTTTTTCGAAGGTGAACGATGCAATAAATCGCTTTAGAATAACCTGTAAAAACACAGGAAAGATTCAGTTTGACTGTAAAAGTTATCTGGAACTTTCTTCTGTTGCTACAGGTGAAAAAACTACAGTAAATAAAAATACATTCCCACTTTTTCCAAATCAAACAAGGTATGCAGATTTTATGTTACCAGATAAACTTGCTAAAGGAAAATACACTGTTGTTGGGGTATTAGATGGTGGCGATGATTTGCCGTTACAGGCTTCTGAATTAACTGTAGAAATAAAATAGCTCTAATACTATATTTTCTTTAATCCAACTCCAGCAATATTTGCATGTTTCTAAGGTTATCTACTAATCCTAACCGAATAATTGAAGAAGCTAAAAATTGCTTCAACAGAATTTTTAGCTTCTTCTTAGAGTTTCTCATATCCGCATTTTCACTTCTTCAGTAAATTTTGCTTTATAAAAACAATAAAGTCTTACTTTAAAATTACCATTGGGTACCATGAATTAAATTTGCACCATGCGTACTTCACCTAATTTTATATTTATACTTTTCGAGAATACTACCTACAACTGTACAATTATAAAAATACTTATTACGCCAATTTCTGTTCCCTTAAATTAAATTTAAATAAATGACTCATAGCGTTAAATTAAAAGATAAATTCAATCAAGGTATTAAGTACTTACACATTTATTAATTTTTTAGCTGCCGCTTCCAAAGTACTTTCTTTTTTACTGAAACAAAAACGCAATACCTGTTTATCGGTAGGTATTTTATAGAGGGCGCTTACAGGAATAGTTGCCACACCAAATTCTTTTACAAGTCTCACTGCCATATCATATTCATTTTCTTCACTGATGTTTTTATAGCTGTATATTTGAAAATAGCTGCCAAAACTAGGCAAAGGTTCAAAGCGGGTCTTAGTCATCAATACTTTGAAATAATCTCTTTTTTTCTGGAGCATTTTACCGAGGTTTAAATACTCATCTTCATTTTGTAAAAAAGCTGCAAGGCCATATTGCACCGGACCAAATACAGTAAACGCATTAAACTGATGAATCTTTCTAAACTCCTTTGTAAGCATAGGAGGTGCTATGCAATAGCCGGTTTTCCAACCCGTACAATTGTATACTTTGCCAAAAGAAAATGTTACGAAACTTCTTTCATACAGCTCCGGATACAACAACACAGATAAATGTTTTTTACCGTCAAAAATTAGGTGCTCATATACTTCATCGCTTATAATGAAAATGCCTGTTCCTCTCACAATATCCTGCAAAAACTCCATATCTTTTTCTTCGAGCACAGCACCGCTGGGGTTATGTGGAGAGTTGATCATTATAGCTTTTGTTTTTGCTGTAATTTTTGACCTTGTAAGTGCATGATCTATTTTATAATTGCCTGCAGTTAGTGGAATGGTAACAGCAACCCCACCGCTTAATTCAATTTGTGGAATATAACAATCATACGCAGGTTCAAAGACAATGACTTCATCCCCAGGTTGCAGTATGGCGGTAAGTACTGTGTACAAAGCATAAGTTCCGCCGGGCGTAATGGTAATTTCGTCTGCGGGATGTACATCAACATTATATATTTTTTTTACCTTTTCAGAAATTCTTTCCCGCAAAAGCGGTAACCCATTCATATGAACATATTGGTTGTGACCATCAGCCATAGCTTTTGAAACCAGTTGAGGTAAAGCCTGGTTCATTTCAAAATCAGGAAAACCCTGTCCAAGATTAATGGCATTGTGTTCTACCGCCAGTGTACTCATAATAGTAAATATAGTAGTACCTGCATGGGGTAATTTGCTGTGTATTGTAGGGTGCATTTTTGTTAAGTAGATAATGGATTTATAATTGTTATAGTACTGTTGTAAAGTGTTAAAAAAACGGATTCTTTTTTATAACAAACTACATTTAATTTTAAAATTACAACATTGCAAAAGTTATTTTTCATTATAATAGGAATAATATTTTTAAACACTGCATAGGCTCAAAAATATTGTAAGCCCAGGGGCTATGTATTCAGCATTTTAATACAACCAGAACCTATTCCTGTTGATGAAAAGGGTGTTCCTCTAAAAAGACCAATTAATAAAGAAAGATTTATTTATATTATTACTCTGGAAAAAATAAGCCAATAATAACTTCAATTGTGTATGGTAAAGCAGCTGTGAAATGGGAATTGCCCGGCCCGGCAGAGAAAGAGTTTTCAGCCGTAACAGAAAATACTCAAAAACCCATGAATTTAAAACCATCGAAGGGTTGTTTCATGTGGAGGATAAATATTAAGGAAGTCTCTAACTACCGTACTTCAGAGAGTATAAATATAATTAATATCAAAGGGAAAGTCGCTGATAAATCATTTACAATCTTGGTACAAAGAAACGGCTGTTCCTGGGTTTAATGCCTATTAAAAAAATAATTACTTATAAATAGTGATTAATGTTTCTATTGATATTACAAGTTTTAATTCATAATATTTTTAAATCTTTTTAAATCTTTCAAATAAAAAGCTATATAAATTTATCGCCTTTATTTCTTTTTACTTCTGCTACGTAATCTTTTATCTCCTGCTCTTTGTCTTTTTTGCAGATTAATAAAACATCTTCCGTATCAACCACAATAAAATCATCCAATCCCTGTAAAACAACAAGTTTATTTTGCGGCACTTGTACCATATTTTTGGTTGCATCTATAATCATTACATCATTACCACCCACTGCATTTTCCAGATAATCTTTTTCGAATGTTTCGTAAGTACTCGTCCATGTTCCCAGATCGCTCCAGCCAAATGAAGAGGGTATTACGTACACATTATCTGCTTTTTCCATCACCGCATAATCAATTGAAATATTAGTGCACTGCGGATATATGCGGTCTATCATTTCCTGTTCCTGATCCGTATTAAATAACTGCTTTTCTGCATCAAAAACCTCATGCAACTCAGGCACATTATTTTCGAAAGCTTTTATAATATTTTTTACCTGCCATACAAATATGCCTGCATTCCATAAAAAGTCGCCGCTGGCTAAAAAGGTTTTGGCAAGTTCTTTATCGGGTTTTTCTGTAAACAGTTTTACTTTATAAATATTTTCTCCGGCAGCCAATGACTCATATTGTATATAACCGTAACCTGTGTTAGGGTTAGCAGGCTTTATACCAAGCGTTATTAAAGCCTTTATGTGAGATGTAAAATGAAGCGCATGCTTACATATATCGATAAAGGATTGTATTTCTGTTATTAGATGATCTGCCGGTGCACATATTAAATTAGCAATGGGATCCAGTTGATGCAGTTTATAAGAAATATAAGCGATGCAAGGCGCTGTATTTTTACGGGATGGCTCGCAGAGAATATTGTTTTCAGCGAGATCAGGCAGTTGTTGTTTTACAATATCCCTATACTGGGTTGATGTAACAATATAAATATTTTCGGGTGGAATAAATTGTATAAACCGGTCGTATGTTGACTGAATTAAAGTTCTTCCAATATTCAGAATATCTAAAAACTGTTTTGGCATATCTGTTCGGCTCATGGGCCAAAACCTACTTCCTATTCCACCGGCCATGATGGCTACATAATTGTGTTTGTTCATATTTCAATTTTCAAATATCAAACTTTGATCCGCAAAAAATTCCTAATTTCTTGAGGCTCTCATTAATTAAATAATACCCTCTTTTATAAGATCATGCAAATGGAGCATTCCGACATATTCGTTGTTTTCCATTACAAGCAGCTGGCTAATGTTGTGCGTTTTCATTATTTGCAAGGCTTCAACAGCAAGCGCATCCGTATCAATTTTTTTTGCATGTGCCGTCATAATATCTGTAGCCTTTAATTTATTAAAATCATCGTAATTTTCAAACATACGCCGGATATCTCCGTCAGTAACTATCCCAATAGGCTCATCGTTATTATTTAGTATGGCTGTAGCGCCCAATCTTTTTTTAGAAATTTCAACAATAACTTTTTTAATACCGTCTTCTTCTGCTACAAATGGTTTTTCATGTAGTTTAATTAAATCACCACATTTTAAATACAATCTTTTGCCTAATGCACCACCGGGGTGGAAACGTGCAAAATCCACCGTTTTAAATCCTTTGACTTCTATAAGGCAAATAGCAAGCACATCGCCCATTACCATTTGTGCTGTGGTGCTGGTAGTTGGTGCAAGGTTGTTAGGACATGCCTCCTGAGACACGGTTGTGTTTATTACAACATCAGCATGTGCTGCTAAGTAAGAGTGCATATTGCCCACCATACCTATAAGTTGATTACCAAAGTTTTTAACCAGCGGTGCCAACACTTTAATTTCAGGACTGTCCCCGCTTTTGCTTATAACAATTACAATATCCTCCTTTTGAATCATCCCCAGGTCCCCGTGTATAGCATCTGCTGCATGCATAAACAAAGCAGGCGTTCCTGTACTGTTCATGGTAGCAACAATTTTTTGTGCTACAATGGCACTTTTACCAATGCCGCTTATTACAACCCTTCCTTTGCAAACGGCCAGTAACTCTACTGCAGTTACAAGACTTTGTCCTGCATATGGAATAAGTTCCAAAATACTGTCTGCCTGTAACTGCAATGTTTTTAAAGCACTCGTTATTATTAAATTAGGGAGTTGACTATTCACGACGTGCAATCTATTTTAAATACCTCATAATACAATCACGCAAGTTTACATGATATTTAAATTATAAAATGTACTGAATTAGAAAAATTTATTATCTTATGGTAGCAAAAATGCGATGATACTTTTAACCCTTCGTTTACTTTTATGATAAGTTGCTATTAAGTACCTTCAATGCCCGTCTAGAAAGGCAGAGATGCTTTTTATGAAATTTTACAGAGTGACGAATTTTTTTGACCTCATTTATTATGCCTAAAGTAAAGACCAATACTACTATCAAAGCCAAAGCTGCTCAAAACCAGAGTTCCTTCACGGCATCAGCTGAATATCCGGACCTCAAAGAACATTTACAGGAAAATTTTGGTTTCAATACCTTTAAAGGAACACAGGAAGAAATAATAAACAGCCTGCTTTCAGGTAAAGATACTTTTGTGATAATGCCAACCGGCGGTGGTAAAAGTTTGTGTTACCAGTTGCCTGCCATGGTAAGCAAGGGTGTAGCTATTGTAGTATCGCCACTTATTGCATTAATGAAAAACCAGGTAGATCTTATGCGGGGTTTTAGCAGCAGGGACCATATAGCACATTTTTTAAACAGCACGTTAAATAAAGGGCAGGTAAAAGTTGTAAAGGATGATTTACTTGCAGGTCGTACAAAAATGTTGTACGTAGCACCTGAAACTATGACGAAGGAAGAAAATGTGGAGTTTTTTAAAACGCTCGATATATCTTTTTTTGCGGTAGATGAGGCGCATTGTATTTCTGAATGGGGCCACGATTTTAGACCTGAATACCGCAGGCTCAAGGAAATGACGGAGCAGATTAATCCCAATGTTCCCATTATTGCACTAACTGCCACAGCTACACCGAAAGTACAAAGCGATATTGTAAAAAATCTTGGATTGAGAGATCCCAACATCTTCATTTCTTCTTTTAACAGGGCTAATCTTTACTACGAAGTACAACCAAAAATAAATCTGGAACAAACCAATAAAAGCATTGTTCGGTTTATAAATAATTATAAAAATAAAAGTGGTATTATTTATACCTTAAACAGAAAAACTACCGAAGAGCTTGCTGCTATGTTGAATGCAAATGGCATAACTGCTGTAGCATATCATGCGGGGCTAGATGCTAAATTAAGAGCGCAGCGGCAGGATTTATTCTTAAATGATGAGGTAAATGTAATTGTTGCTACCATTGCATTTGGAATGGGTATTGATAAGCCGGATGTACGTTTTGTAATTCATTACAACATTCCAAAATCTATAGAAAATTATTATCAGGAAACCGGCAGAGGGGGTAGGGATGGAATGGAAGGAAAATGCGTTTTATACTATTCTCACAAAGATGTAAGCAAGCTGGAGCATTTAATGCGTGATAAAAGTTTGAGCGAAAGAGAAGTAGGTGCACAGCTGATTAATGAAACAGTTTCGTATGCGGAAAGCAGCATTTGCCGACGCAAAACCCTGTTGTATTATTTTGGTGAAAACTACGACGATACTGCAAGTTGCGGGCACTGCGACAACTGCCTAAACCCCAAAGAAAAAGTAGAAGCAAAAGAAGAAGCAGTTTGCGTTTTAAAAACGATTGATGCCCTGGGTGAACAGTTTGCCATAGAATATGTATTATTAATAGTGACCGGGAAAGCTACACCCGCTGTAAAAATGTATCGCCACGAAGAGTTGGATGTTTTTGCATGCGGCAATGACAAGGAACCACATTTATGGAACAGCCTAATAAGGCAAATGTTGTTACAGGGTTTGCTTGATAAAGACATTGTGGAATACGGTGTTTTAAAAATAACCAAGGCCGGTAGAGCTTACTTGAAAAAGCCGGCATCTTTTAAAATTGCACTAAATAATTTGTTTGAAGATGCCATTGCTGATGATGAAGCAGCAGGCCCTGAAGGCGAAATAGAAAGTGTGAAAGATGAAAAATTACTGGAAATTCTAAAAGAGCTGCGCAAAAAAGTTTCTAAAGAAAAAAACTTACCCCCCTTTGTAATATTTTTAGAAAGTTCGCTGGAAGATATGGCTACCATGTATCCAACCACTATGGAAGAACTGGAAAAAATTAGTGGTGTTAGTAAAGGAAAATCGTTGCGGTATGGTAAACCTTTTTTAGATGCTATTGTAAAATATGCAGAGGAGAATGATATTATAAGGCCCGATGATTTTGTTATGAAGTCTGTCGCCAACAAAAACAGCAATAAAATTTTTATTATACAGAATGTAGATAAAAAGATGACGCTGGAAACCATCGCCAAAAACAAAAGCCTGAAGCTGGAGGAGTTGTTGGAAGAAATGGAAACCATTGTTGCAAGCGGTACCAAATTAAACCTTGGTTATGCGATAGATGAAATGGTAGATGAGTATGAGCAGGAAGAAATAATGGATTACTTTAAAGGTTGCCAAACATCTGACCTCACAGTTGCACAGGACGAACTTTCAGAAAGTGATTTTACATGGGAACAATTAAAATTAATGCGTATTAAGTTTTTAAGTGAGTATGGAAATTAGTTACTGATTGCATGTCGTGAAATAGCTTAAAAGTTTACAAGCATGTTTGAAAATTCAATAGAAGCTGTAGCTAATTTTACCAGACCGGTAAATAGTATTATTAGAACCTATGGTGGCAAACAGATCATACAGGGTTCTGCTACCCTTTTTTTTGTAAACAACGAAGGCTATGCAATTACCTGCAAGCATGTTGTTGAAATGCTCTCTTCATCAGATAAAATAAACAATAATTACACAGCCTTTAAAAAGGAAAGAGAAAGCCTGCCCAAAGATGGAAAATATAAAATGGGGTTAAAGGGGCTGGAGATAAAGTATAAATACACGGCAGACAGCATTATACAAATAAAAAATACTTTTGTTGATTGTATAGATACCATGTCAGGCTACACCTGCCACATACACTCCACACATGATCTTGCAATTATTAAATTTAATGACTTTAATAAACTTCATTACACCGGTCATGCAACTTTTTTAAAAGATGCAACACAAATAAAACAGGGTAGTTTTCTATGCAGGCTTGGCTT
This sequence comes from Ferruginibacter sp., assembly GCA_043751875.1. Taxonomy (GTDB): domain Bacteria; phylum Bacteroidota; class Bacteroidia; order Chitinophagales; family Chitinophagaceae; genus Ferruginibacter. The sequence goes on along the minus strand of JAYUZL010000181.1, from coordinate 3,911 downwards.
TCCTTTTCCGGAATTTACCAACTTTAAATTTAATGAAGCTGCAGACGATATTGAATGGACAACAACTGGAATACAAGTGTCGCCGAGGTTTCCAATTGATGGAATGGTAACCCGATTTTTAGCAGACGAAGGCAAACTTACCGGTATTGAAATGAGTACACCGGGCCTTAGAGGACAAAGTGGTGGTCCACTTTTTAATAACAATGGAACTGTTTATGGTATGCAGTTTTCTACTAAGCATCTTCATTTGGGTTTCGATTTAGTTGATAAAGAAATTCTTATTGATAATAAAATAAAAAAGATATCTGATTATTCATTTATACACCTTGGGCAATGTATTCATGTTGATATCATAAAAGCTTTTTTAGCAGAGCACGATGTGTCGTTTTACCAACAGGATTAAATTGACTAAATAATAATTTCGATTACTTGCTCATTTAACAATAACTCCTTATTTTTGCAACCCTTCAGGGTTATTTCTTTAAATTCTTTTTTAGAAAGACGGTGTGATAGCTCAGTTGGTAGAGCAATGGACTGAAAATCCATGTGTCGCCGGTTCAACCCCGGCTCGCACCACAACCTCAACAGAAATGTTGGGGTTTTTTTATGGAGATATATTTCGAAAAGTCGACCCTTTTTTCGCCTTTAAAGAAGTATAAATAAAAAAAGATTCTAAAGTACTCATGAGAGATGCCCATTTTTTGCTACAACCAAATAGTTGTTTTTTAATCAACATGCGTTCATCAAAAAACTCAAAATTAAACGAACAGAAAATTATTCGTCTGCTGTTATTTAATTTAAAAAGCGACTGTACTATATCGTACAGCCGCAAAATTTTCTTCGAGGGTAATGCTTATTTAAAAATCATTTTTCTTACAAGAGAAAATTGATTTCCAAAATTTGTTATTCTTAAAAAGTAGACACCGGGGGTAAGTGTACCTCTGTCTATTTTAAATACCTCATAATTGTTAATATTTATTTTTTCAAACCTTCTTACTTGTTTTCCTGCAGCATCAAGTATTTCCATATTGTAAGTACCTGCACCTATAACACCAAAACTTATGTTTACAAAAGTTGTAACAGGATTGGGATATACATTAACACGCTCATCCTGCCCATTAAATTTTACTTTTATAATATTACTGTAAGAAATTTTTCCATCCTTATCATGAATTTTTAATTGATAGTAATTAAAACCCGGTAAAGGATGAACATCAGTAAAAGTATATTCTGCAATACCGCTTATATAATTAACAACAGCTTTTGCTTTAAAATGAATTCCATCTTCAGAAGCAAGCAATTCAAAATGTGAAACATTTATTGCATCGGCAACTGTCCAGGAAGTAATGGTATTGTTATTTACAGCATTTCCTGTAAAACTTATGATGGTTAGCGGGAGCGTACCTCCTGCACTTGGTTTGCATTCGTCAATGCCAAATGCTGTTAATGCAAGATCATCACCATTTACTCCGGTACTGCCATCCGTTACTTTTATTAATAAAGTTGTATCAATAGCCGTAAACATATATGACTGCCTAACCCATCCATTAAGTGGTTGGTTATCGTTACATATTGCATTGGTTAAAGTAAGGGGACCTGCAACTACAGTTCCATCAGGTTTCCCTATGGTACCGCCGGTAAGAATTCGCATCATTGGCATGTCAGGATATGAAGCTTCTAACGCATTAGAACTGTAATACCAAAATGTATAGGTTCTTCCTATAATTAATCCTGTTAGATTTCTCTGATAAACAATTATTTGATTATTTGGTGCAGTATTTTCTGAGAAAGGGTTTCCGTTCCAAATCATCATAGATGGTGTAGAGGGTACGTTATTTGCTGCATCACCTGCAAAAGCTCTTTGGCTCCTAAAGTTTGTAAGACTTCCTGAATTATCAGTATAGTCTCCAGTTACAAAATTAAAACCTCCATCAACTGGTAATGCACCATTATTAATGTAATATTTACCGGATACAAAAACACCATTTCCCCAATCAGTAGCTGTGTATACAGCGGGGTCATACGGGTTGGGGCCGGCATTACCATTCATGGGATTGCTTCCATCCTGGGTAGGCAAAATGGCATAATTTCCGTTAGGTAAAAAGTTGGTTTTTTTTACAAATCCGTCACCACATGAGGTTTGCGCATTTGCAAATAATTGGAAACTTAATAAAACAAATAGCAAAAAAATATTTTTTGCAGCTAAAAAAAATTGAGAGTCAAAGCAATAAATCGATTGCTTTGGTAGCCCTAAGGGTTTGTACCAGACAGAATTTAAATTCATAATAGATTGAAGCGTAAAATTTTTTTCAAATAAAATAATTAAATATAAATTTAATTGGGAAATTTTCACAAGAGCAACGCAATGCGAAAATTTAATACTCGCTTTTTTATTATTTTGAATAAGGAATACTCTTTGGAATTGCCGCATTAATAAAAAATAATGATGCTACTTTTTCTTAGAAAAGAGAAAATAATATTACTATTTAAAATTGCAATTAGTTCATTTTGAATTGATAACAAATTATAATTTATTAATTTTGAATTCTCTAAATATTTTAATAACCTATATTACTTATTCTGTAAAAGAGGTTAGTTCTATAAAGATTATTGATTTAATTTGTAAAAAAATTCCTTTTTTAGTGGGTATTAAAACTCTAAACATTCAAATCTAAAATATAATATGCTAACAGCTTCCCCTTTATACCATTTACAAAAATTATTTACTTAGTGGCAGGTTTTCTTAAAAAACTCTGCAGCAAATGCCATACCCAAGTGCATTACCTTTTAGGTGAAGATTATTAAGATTTTGTTAGAGAATGCAAAAATTGCAATGTTTTAAAACAATCGTAAAAAATTAGTTCTCATTTCACTATTTGATAAAATAGTAGCTAAACCTTAAAGATGCAAGAGAAGGTTGGAGTTATTCAAGTGAAGTCTGTTTAATGAAAAAACAAAAAACTTTTAAGCATTGTTGAAAATTCTACCAGGTTAAAAGAAGCACATCCAACCACTTTAAAAAGACGGTATACAATTGTTGGAAATAATTGAAAGAATGATTAGTAAATTCCGAATTGCAAATTTACTCCGTAATTTTTTAGCAAACCTGCCTATCGTTAAGCATATCACCATAACGGAAAATGATACAATTATTTATGTAATTGAAATGAATACTTCGCTAAACATTACTGTGGGGAGGGGTAAAACCATTGCTTGAAAGATGCTACCCCTTAAGCCGCCCGATTTTAAAATAGTTATTGCATTTTTTTCAAAAATATTTTTTTTAAACTTTTTCTCAGAAAATAGTATTTTTTTATTAGAAAAAATTAACATCCTCCGATGAATAAATTGTGGAAAACGAAGGATGAGGTTTGAGGTTTTATTTTTGTTAAATAAATACATTTGTATAAAATATAGAAAATGATTTTATTAGAAGAAAAGGAGATTAAAAAAAACAACAGAATTGGTGACATAGTTATTAAAAAATACGGAGATAAAACTGTTGTAAGTAAATATCCTGACATGAGCAATATCATACCCAGTAATTCTCAAAAAGAAAAAAGAAGCAGGTTTGCTGAGGCTGTTTCTTATGCAAAAACAATAAACAGCAGTGATATTTTAAGAAATGATTTTTTAAAAAGAGTGGGAGAGGTAAAATCTGTATATCAAAGTGCGTTGAAAGAATTTCTTCAGCGGGAATTTTAAGTTACTCTTTTTCTATTATCGGTACCTTTCGGTTAAATCCCTCCTGCAATGAAATAAATGTTTCTGTTCGTTCAATACCTTTTATATTCTGCAGATCATCGTGAAGTACTTTTCTAAGCTGTGTTATATCTGTACATACAATTTCTATAAACATACTATAGTTTCCGGTTATGTAATTAAGGCGCACAATCTCCGGAATTTTTTCA
>JAYUZL010000180.1:0-25188 GCA_043751875.1 Ferruginibacter sp. | reverse complement strand
CCGGGGTTTTTCTTTAACCTTGGCTCTCTTCCACCAAATGCAAAACCCACGAGCCATCATACACCCGATTTTTTCTTAGATGAAAGCAGTTTTAAACTTGGTGTAAATGCATTTACCAATTTAGTGTTGGATTATATGGATATGAACAAAATGAAATAATAAAAATTTATGGAAGAATTAGTAAAGAAAATAATGATCAACGCAGGTATCAGTGCCGAACAAAGCATAAAGGCATTGGAATCAGTGAAAGACTATGTAAAAGAAAAGTTTCCAATGATGGCAGGGGCAGTAGATAAATTATTTGAGGGCAGCGAAAAAAAAGAAGAGGAGGATTATTTATAGATTTTTACTCTTCTGCATATGTTTGGCAGTAGCGCAAAATATCATCAATATCCTTGTCGGTTAAATTTGGATAAGGCAACATAGGGCTTTGTTTATATTCATCATATAATTTTTTGGCGTAAGCATTTCTTGAAATTACTTCCTGCGAATTTCTTACAAATGCATACAACAATTCTTTGCTTTCCCATCTGTTAACAGCACCTTGCAATGCAGGCCCAACATACCGTTCGTTTGGTTTATGGCATGATGCACAATTGGCTTTAAACAAAGTTTCACCATTGGCAAGACCTAAGTCGATAACTGATTTTTTTAGTTCATCAGCCCTGTGTTCAGAAGGATTGTTACAGGCCACAAAAAAAACAAGACTTAAAAAAATTAAACTTTTCATAAATAATAGCTTTATTAAAAACCCCGAATGTAAATTTCGGGGTTTATTATTATTTTAATATCTCTCTTCCAATTACCAATTTTTGAATTTCACTTGTTCCTTCACCAATGGTACAAAGTTTACTGTCCCTGTAAAATTTCTCAACAGGAAAATCTTTTGTGTAACCATAACCGCCAAAAATCTGCACAGCATCTGTACTTATTTCCACTGATATTTCGCTTGCATAATATTTTGCCATAGCTGCTTCTTTTGTCATTGGCAAATGCTTCATTTTAAGATCACAGGCCTGGTTTATCAGCAATTCAGCGCATTCAATTTTTGTAGCCATATCTGCCAACTTAAAAGATACTGCCTGAAAATTAGAAATAGGCTGATCAAACTGGTGGCGCTCTTTTGAATACTGTAAAGAAGCTTCATATGCTCCTTTTGCAATACCTAAAGCAAGGGCAGCAATAGATATTCTGCCACCGTCCAATATCTTCATCGATTGTTTAAATCCATCTCCCACTTCACCCATTCTTTGCTCGTCAGAAATAATACAGTTATCAAAAATCATTTCTGCTGTTTCGCTTGCACGCATACCGAGTTTATTTTCTTTTTTACCTGCGGTAAAGCCTGCTGTGCTTCTGTCAATAATAAAAGCTGTACAGTTATTTTTTGTACGTGGCTCACCGGTTCTTGCAATCAACACAGCTACATCTCCACTTTTACCATGCGTGATCCAGCTTTTTGCTCCGTTAATTATCCAGTTATTCACATCTTTTACAGCAGTGGTTTTCATGTTGCCCGCATCACTTCCTGTATTGGGTTCTGTAAGTCCCCATGCACCAATAAATTCTGCTGTAGCTAATTTGGGAAGGTATTTTTGTTTCTGTTCTTCATTGCCAAAAGCGAGAATATGCCCGGTACACAAAGAATTATGCGCCGCTACCGATAAACCAATAGACCCGCACACTTTTGCAATTTCCTGTATAATGGCGCTGTACTCATAATATCCCAAACCTGTACCTCCATAAACTTCAGGCACCAATACGCCCATCATACCAAGCTTACCAAGTTCTTTAAATATGTGTGTCGGAAATTCCTGGCTTTCATCCCACTCCATCAGGTGTGGTTTTATATATTGTACAGCAAAGTCTTTAGCTGACTGTGCTACCTGTTCGGTGAGTTCATTGTTACGGAAATCCATTTCTTTGCAATCATTTTTTGAATTTGCAAATTAGCGAAATTAAAAGTCATAATTGTAGCTACAACCAACTATTAAATTGTGAGATAAGGAGAGATTTTATTGTACGTGTCCTCATCAATCGTCATTATTTTTTTTAATTCCTGCAGCGTCTTAAAATCCCCATGCTGTTGCCTGTAAGCCGTAATAATTTTTGCAAGTTGCCACCGTATGTATGGATGCGCCTTTAACTCTTCTTCTTTTGCAGTATTTACATTTAGTTTTTTTACATCAATTCCTGATATTGTAAGCAAGGGCTTAATTTTTTGAAATACAGAATCCGGCAGCCCAAATGTTTCTGCAATTTGTTCTACTTTATAAAAACCCCCAAGCCTGTTTCTAAAATTTATAATTCGCCTTGAGTAACCGCCACCAATGCCCGGCAGTGCATCGAAAGCTGAAGAGTCACCTAAATTAATATCTAATGTTTCAATAACTTTTTTCTCGTAAGATTTCTTTTCGTAAGCTGAGTAATTGTTTTTGTAACTAGGCTGCGCCTGTGCTGCAATTCGTACATAAGGAATCAATCTATCTTTTTCATCATCTCGAAGTCCCCATACTTTTTGCAAATCTTCCGGCTCTCTAAATCTTCCGCCTTTGGCAATGTATTTTTGCATAGATGCAACTGTCTTATCTTTTATTCCCAGCTTTTGCCAGCCTGCAGCATCAAGTGTATTCGGGTCAAAATAAAACATTGTTCCGGTAAAGGTATTGTCATAACTTTTTTTAGAATACCCCTGGTAACCTTCATCTGTGTTGTAATCATTGTATGCGCTGCTCTTTTTGTTGTCGCCCTTTTGCTTCACCCGCAATGAGTCAGTTGCTGATGTAATAGTAGCATTCGCAGAAGATTCCTCTTTTACAATGAGTGGGTAAATATATTTTGTAGAAATAAAAATAGTAACAATTACAGTCAGTAAAACCAGAATACCAATTCTGTTCTTTTTTGAAAATATTAATGGGTTTGTTGCTTCTTTATTTTGCATTGCATAATTTAAATATAAAATAAATTTACTTTAATAAATGTATTGCAAAAATTAATTTAAATTAAACTGTAACCCATCATAGGCAAGCGCATTACCTACAGGTAACAATTCACTAACATCTTGGTGCAGGCCCAGTTGGTGACTTATATGCGTAAAATATGCTTGTGGAATTTGTAGCTCTTCAGCAAAATCAATAGCCTGCTGCAAAGTAAAATGTGAAATATGAGGCTCGTTCCTTAGTGCATTTAAAACCAATACCTGGCTACCCAATATTTTTGCTGCTTCTGCAGGTTCTATTCTGTTGGCATCTGTTATATAGGTAAAATTGCCAAACCTAAAACCCAGCACAAGCATATTAAGATGCCATACTTTTATTGGTGTTACAATTATATCTCCAACCAAAAAAGTTTCATCATTTATTAAATGCAAATTAATATCGGGCACTCCGGGGTATTTGTTCTCTGCAAAAATATAGTAGAACTCATTTTTTAGTGCTTTTTGTGTAAGCTCGTTCGCATAAACATCTATTACTTTTTTATTAAAGTAGTTAAAGGCTTTAATATCATCAAGCCCGGCAACATGGTCTTTGTGTGGATGAGTAAATAAAATTGCATCTACATCATTTACATTTTCCCTCAGCATCTGGTAACGAAAATCGGGAGTAGTATCAACAACCAACGTGGTGGTTGCGCTCTGTACCATAATGCTGCTACGCAACCGCTTATCTTTTTTATTTGTAGACGTGCAGACTTTGCAATGACAGGCTATCATAGGTACGCCGCTACTTGTACCAGTACCGAGAAAAGTAATTTTAAGAGCAGGAGAATTCATTCATTAATAATTATCAGTTATTTATAAATGCCTGAGATTGTAATTCCATGTATAACTTTTGACTTTCGTGTGTGAGCGCATCAAAATTTATATTTAGTAGTGGCAATAAATCTATCAGTGTATTTATTCTTCCTTCAGTTGGTAAAAATTTGTTAAGTACAACCACTTTTTTATCCTGCAGTATACAATATCCACTTTGAAAAGAACCTCTTTCATACCTCATCACATAACCACTTTCCTCTGCTATTTTCTCAATTTTATCTAGTGTATTTTGTGTGAATTTCATATTGCTTTTTCCTCGTTTCTATTTTTATAATTCTTTTATTAAATGCAACTTGCTTTAATTGCTCCGTTATTAAAAAAAACGTTTTCAACAAAAGTTGATAATTTTTTTTGAAAATTACAACCTCCTCGTAAAAAACCTTACCCCGCCTCTCCAATGCAGAGGAGCGAGTCTCTGATACTTTGTCGTTCATTAAATTATTGAAGACTCAAAGTCACTTCTCCGGAGAGATTTCAGGGAGACTTTACTTATTCGTCATTCTAATAACAGGTATAATCATTTCCTCTAAACTAACACCACCATGCTGAAAAGTATTCTTATAATAATTTACAAAATGGTTATAATTGTTTGGGTAGCAAAGAAAAATATCTCCCTTTGCAAATACAAATGTTGAGTTAACATTAGGTACCGGTAAGCCTGCTTCTTTCGGATCTCTAAAAGCCAACACATCTTTAGGTTCGTAATTTAAATTGCGACCATGTTTGTAACGAAGGTTTGCAGTAGTTTGTTTATCACCAATAACTTTTGCAGGCGTTTTTACCCTTGTGCTGCCATGGTCTGTAGCCACCACCATATTAATTTTTTTATCAGCAATTTTCTTTAATGCCTGGTGCAACGGACTATGCTCAAACCAGCTCTGAGTAATGCTTCTATAGCTCGTTTCGTCTCCTGCCAATTCTTTCAATACTTCCATTTCGGTACGTGCATGGCTCAACATATCAACAAAATTATAAACGATCACATTCAAATCGTTCTGCAGCATGTTGTGCATGTTGTCAACCATTTTTTGCCCATCGTGGTTATTGGTAATTTTTGTATACGATATTTTTAAATCTCCCTTACCCATTCTTTTTAATTGTGCCCTCAGAAAATCTTCTTCAAACATATTCTTGCCACCCTCCTCGTCATCATTCTTCCATTGGTCAGGAAAATTCTTTTCAATATCTATTGGCAACATCCCGGCAAATATTGCGTTACGGGCATATTGAGTAGCAGTGGGTAGAATAGCATAAAAGGTTTCTTCTTCGTGTATTCTAAAACTTTCTGCAAAAATGGGTTGTATTGTTTTCCACTGGTCAAACCGTAGGTTATCTATTAAAATAAAAAAAAGGGGCGTGCCTTTTTCTAAATGAGGCAGCACTTTAAATTTTAAAAGTGTGTGACTCATAATCGGCGCTTCAACAGCCTTAGGACCTACCCAGCTACTGTAATTTTTGCTGATGAATTTAAAAAACTCTGTGTTGGCTTCCTGCTTTTGTGTAGCAAAAACTTCCTGCATTTCAGGGCTATCGCTCTTCTTCATTTCCAGTTCCCAGTAAACCAGCTTTTTGTACAGGTCCATCCACTCAGTATAATTAGGGTTGTCATTCAAAGCCATAAACAAACTCCTAAATTCTTGCTGGTAAGCCGATGTGGTTTTCTCAGCCACCAGTCTTTTATTGTCAATTAATTTTTTTAGCGAAAGCCATACCTGATTTGGGTTAACAGGCTTTATAAGGTAATCGCTTATCTGGCTGCCTATGGCTTCGTCCATTATGTTTTCTGCCTCATTTTTTGTAATAAGCACTACGGGTATGTTACTGTTTACTTCTTTTATTTGCTGCAAAGTTTGCAGCCCTGTTATACCCGGCATACTTTCGTCCATCAGCACCACATCTACAATATTTTCCTTCACATATTCCACTGCATCAAAACCATTTGTTTTGGTAGCTATTTCGTAACCCTTATTTTCTAAAAACATTATTTGAGATTTTAAGCTGTCAATCTCATCATCCACCCAAAGTATTTTTGCTGTACTCATATTTTAATATTGTTTTTAAGATTTGGGGCTTTCAGCATTTGAAAATAATTGATCATTTGATCGGGCTATCCATTCCTATCTATTTTGTCAAAGGCACAAAAAAGGATATCCATTTCTATCCCGCAGCCCCTTCAGCATTTTTTCTTTTATCAACTTTTACCAAAGCGTAAAACAAAAGCCCTTTTCACAAATATAATTTTTATAAAATACGCAATCCATTTTTGTATAGGATTGTTTTAGTTTTAACATAAGCGGAGATTCAATGTCAGTGAGATAATAATTTATCTATACTTGTAAAAAAATTCTTTTTTCCAATTTACCTATATCTTAAACAAAGCAGAAGCCTTACATTTATTTAGAACAAAACATTGACTTTGTTACTGCAGGTTTTAAAATTGACAATGCGACCGATTGTATAAATGTTTTACACTTTATTTTAAGCTGGTATGCATAAAAATACTGCTGTTTAATCAGCAGCAATTTTTATAAGGCTGTTGAAAGTAAAATTATTTCAAAACAGGTAAAATAATTTTCGATGCATGGTTGACATCGTGGTAAATTTTTATATTGCTTTTTATAAAATCTTTTTCATCACAATGATAAATATCAACAAATTGCTGCGGGTTACGGTCTGCCAAAGGAAACCAGCTGCTCTGAACCTGCACCATAATGCGGTGCCCTTTTTTAAAATTGTGTGCAATAGAAGGTAATTCAAATTTTACTTCCTCTATTTTCCCAGGCGTAAAAGCAGCCGGATTTTCATAACTATTTCTGTAGCGGCCTCTAAAAATTTCAGCTCTTACCAACATTTGATAACCACCCATCGGGTATGGATTAACGGGATCAGTTTCTGCATAAATGTTTACATCGTTGTAACCAAGATACTCAGGGAATACATCTATTACTTTTACTACAAAATCAGCATCCGTTGTTGAGATGCTTGTCATCATATCTGCAATTACATTTCCTGTAACTGTTACATCATTTATTAAAGTATCTGTTTTAAATACCAGCACATCTGGCCTTGTAGCAGCAAAGCGCTGGTCAGCGGACATGTAAGTTCTTGTTCTGTTAAAATGAACATTTTCTTCATAGGGAACCGGTTTTGCAGGATCGCTTATATACTCGCTGAAACTGTCTTTAGCTGCGGGTTTTTCAGCACCCAACTTTCCATTTTGTTGCAGGTACATTGTCTTGTCTTGTTTTTCTGCAGGTGGCCATTGTTTAAATGTTTTCCATTCATTGGCGCCCGTAACATAAATATTGGCTTCTCCAATTTGCGCTACATCTCCTTTGCCTTTCAAAAAATAATTAAAGAAAGGAACTTCAAAATGTTGCTGGTAATATTCACTTGTATTTGAACCAAACTGTATATTGCCGTGGTGCGTTCCATCATTGTTTGCCCATTGCCCATGATACCACGGTCCCATCACAATTTTATTAAATGTTTTTCCGGGATTGTTTTCTTCTGCAGCTTTATAAGCATTCCATGCGCCCCAGCAATCTTCTGCATCAAAGAGACCGCCCACCCACAACATGGCAGGCTGCAAATTTTTTGTTGCAATGCGTGCATCACGGGCCTTCCACCAGCCATCATAATTGGGATGTGTCATCAGGTCTTTCCAGAAAGCAATACTATCACCTGTGTACTTTGTAAGATTTTTTAAACTGCCTGCTTCAAGAAAAAATTTATAGCTGTCGTGATCAGGATATCCAACAGAAGCTGCTGCAATGGATACCGGTTTAGGATGAGGCACGCCAAATGCAAACCCCTGGGCTGCATAAAATCCAAATGCATCCATTTGCATAAAAGCACCATTGTGATGAAAATCGTCGCCAATAAACCAGTTGGTAACAGGTGCCTGCGGACTCACTGCTTTAAGTGCCGGATGGTTACTTGCAGCTGCCATGGTGCTGTAAAAACCCGGATAAGAAATGCCGAACACGCCCACCTTCCCATTGTTGCCGGCCATGTTTTTCATCAGCCAATCAATGGTATCATATGTATCGCTTGACTCATCAATTTCTTTCTCTTTTTTATTTGCATTAAAGGGTCGTATGTTAACCATCTGCCCTTCACTCATCCACCTTCCCCGCACATCCTGCTTTACCATAATATAGCCTTCTTCAAGATATTCTTTTTGATAGCTGTTCCAGTAATCTGTATAATTTCCTTCACCATAAGGCTCACAGGAGTATGGTGTTCTGGTGAGTAAAACAGGATGTAATTCTGCAGTACTTCTTGGCAAATAAATAGAAGTAAATAATTTGATACCATCCCGCATGGTAATGTATACTTCCTTTTTTGTATAATTCTTTACGATCCATGCTGAATCTGTTTTTTGTGCTGTTGCAGCAATACACACAATCATAAATAAGCAGGTTACTATTTTTTTCATAAACATTCTTTTTAAATAATCTATAGCTTAAGATACTAAGTTTTAAGTAAAACCTCTTGACATTTATATTGACCGATTATATAAAAACGGCTTTTTTAGAAATGATTTTCAGCCCAATCATCTAATGTTATTACATTTTCCGATAATGAGTATTTTTTATACTGCAAATATTTAATAAAGCGGTTACCCAAACCCTGCTAAAATAATACTCATTCTTTTTTTATATCCAAGTAAAAGAGTTAGTATATTATTTGACATTTAATATACTAGGCCTAACCAAACATATGGAATGTAGTCAGATTAATTTTTAAACCGGTTAGCTTATGTAATACTGAGGCAAGCGGCGGCTTTTGTCTTTTTCAGGCAATTTATTTATATCTGTATCTGTTGCTCCATTTACCAATGCTATGCTCATTTTTAGATATTGCCTTGTGCTTGGATTATCAAAAACACGCCCGTCCGTATTTGGTTGTATCAAAGCTTTTTCGAGTCTTGTACATAAAATTTTTTTCTTTTAAGAATCTAAAAAAGGTAGCTAAAAAAAACCATTAATTGCCAAGAAGAAACGATGAATTAAATTTGCTACAAAATATTTGAACAGTGGCACTTATAACAGCAAAAATTACACATGGCGATTATGGCATCACATTAACCGATGTTACCGGCAATGAAATGCAAATTGACATCCCTGCAGGACAGGGCGGTGTTGGCAAAGGGATGCGCCCTATGCAAACTCTACTTGCTGCACTTATAGGCTGCAGCGTGGTAGATATCGTAAGCATTTTAAAAAAACAGAAGCAAAACTTTACATCCTTGCATGTAGAGGTAGATGGGGTAAGAGAAGAGGGAAAAGAGCCTGCGCTTTGGCAGCAGATCTCGCTCTATTTTTATTTTGGAGGCGATATAGATTTAGGTAAAGCACAAAGAGCGGTTGATCTTTCCGTTACAAAATATTGTTCGGTTGCAGAAACCCTTAGGCGAGCCGGAGCAGTAATAGAACACCAGGTTTTTATGAAATAATTTTAATTATCCTTATCCAACCAACATGCCTACACATCCGCAAACAGATGCAATAAGAACACAAACAAAAAGAACTGCACAAAAAGAACACAGCACACCATTGTTTCTTACAAGTAGTTTTGTTTACGACAGTGCAGAAGATATGGCCGCAGCCTTTAGCGACGATTCGCTGGACGTAAATATTTACTCGAGGTTTTCTAACCCTTCGGTTGATGAGTTTATAGAAAAAATTTGTTTACTCGAAGGAGCTGAAGAAGGCGTGGCTACCGGAACCGGTATGGCTGCTGTATTCGCCACCTTTATGACTTTTTTAAGTAAAGGCGATCATATCATTTCCGCATCAGCAGTATTTGGTTCTACGCATACCATTCTCACAAAGTATTTACCAAAATGGGGATTCGAAAGTACCTATTTTGATATGAACAAACCCGAAACAATTGAGGCTTTAATTAAAAGCAATACCAAATTATTGTATGTAGAAACACCATCAAACCCAGGGTTAGATATCATAGATCTTGCATACGTTGCTGCTATTTGTAAAAAGCACAACATTTTATTTGTGGTAGATAATTGTTTTGCAACCCCTGCATTGCAACAACCCATTAAGTTTGGTGCAGGCATTGTTTTACACTCAGCCACGAAATTTATTGACGGCCAAGGGAGGGTTTTGGGCGGTGTTGTTGTAGGAAAAAAAGAACTGATGCATGAGCTTTATTTGTTCATAAGAAATACCGGTCCGTCTTTAAGCCCGTTCAATGCATGGGTGCTAAGCAAGAGCATAGAAACGCTTTATGTACGGATGGAGAAACATTCAGAAAACGCAATGGCACTTGCAAAAAAACTGGAAAACAATCCAAAATTAAATTGGGTTAAATATCCCTTTTTACCATCGCACCCGCAGTATGAAATTGCAAAAAAGCAAATGAGTTTTGGTGGAGGTATTTTAATCTTCGAGTTAAAAGGCGGGATAGAAAGTGGAAGGAAATTTTTAAATGCATTGCAAATGCTGAGCATGACAAATAATTTAGGCGATAGCAGAAGCATTGCATCGCACCCCGCATCTACAACCCACTCCAAACTTTCTATTGCAGAAAAACAAGCTGTAAGTATTACTGATGGCTTAGTAAGAATATCTGTGGGGTTGGAGCATATCAGCGATATTATTGCAGATGTGGAACAGGCGCTGGATAAGTGTTAAATCCCTTTCCGTATTTTTAATAATGTGAAAATGGTTAATCCAACTGAGTAGCCTCAATTTTACATAACAACAATACTTAAGTGCCGATATCTTTAACTAGACGATAAACACAAGGATATCAATATTAGGGGTTTTCAATTTTGTCTAAGAGAGAAGTAAGACTGTATGCTTTCACCATAATTAGCAATCATAAACATCGGTTATGGCAGCCACTTCATCCACTACAAAAAAACTACAACATAGCTTAATCACTTTTATGGCATAAAAATAAAGGAAAATTTAAAACAGTGTAACCCTAATTTATTATACAATCTTAAAGTAGATTAAAAAAATAGGATATACCAAATATGGGAAAGAAATGAACTAAGGTTTAATTTTTTTTGGAAAAAAGTATTTTACCAAAAAATAAATAGTGTGAATCACAGCTTTGTAAAAGCATGCTCATCTAATAATACTGAAGATTACAATTATTCTTCTAATTATAATGAATAAGTCTTTTATGTTTTCTTCTGCAGATCTACTCCTGCGTTGTTAGTGTGTTTGGCTGCTTGCCTGCCCTACACATCATTGTTATTTCGATTCTATGAATTGACCACTTCCTTTAAAGGGTTTAATTAAATTTAGAAATAATCATCTTTCTAGATAGAAAAAATTATGAATATTATTATAATTTTTTTTGGATTAAAGCTTTCCCTTTAGAAGGTGAAAAGTATTTTATAACGGACAGCCCAAAAAAACTAACACTGCTCGCAGATTCCTTTCCACTATAAAAATACTGCCCAGAATAAACATTGAAATGGATCAAATCATTTAATGCATATTCTATTCCATAAGTAACTTCAGTTACCAGGTTTTCCTTTGCATTAAAAACATAACCTATGCCCGGTGTAAACGTACTGGTGAATTTGCCTTGCTGAAATACATTAAGATTGGGGCGTATCTCCAGATAAACACTTGTGTCCCGTCCTGATATTTTCCCAAAAGTGGTCTTTCCAACATCTATACCCAAGCTAAAAACATCCCACTGTTTACCAACTTCAATAGAGAGATTTGCCTTTTCAGCAATTGTTCCTGCACTGTTGGTTAAACTAGGAACAAGTGAAATATAGGTTTGTGCAAGGCAAAAGCTATTTACCGATAGCAAAGTCGAAAATACAATTAGATACTTCATTTGGTCGAGACTTGTTTAAATAACACAATGATTATATTACAATTTCTGTTTACCATTTTTATTTTTATTTAATTTTTTAAAAAATATATAGCTTCCTAAAAAGGTTAATTCTAAAAAACCAAAATCGATATCATAAAACACTACAGAGTATTTTTCGTGGCATATACTAAAGCCTTGCAATTAATTTTAATTAGGAAAAGTGCAACTTAATAAACTAATTCCAAGATTATTAAATTTAACGAGTCCATACTATAAATTAAAGACATTTTTTTATTCTCATTGGTATCCCAAATTTAATTAAAATCATTAAACCAGGCGACTTCTTTAATGAAGCATCGCATTGCTGGTACGCAGCGCTGAAAAGTGAGCAGAAGCAAAAAATACTTGTTTAGAATCCCATCAAAAAAAATTCAATCGTCATAATGAGTAAGCATTTTTCTAATCAGCAATTTCCCCCGAAAGTAGATTCACTTATACTATTCCCTGACTTTACATGCTTTTTGCAACGGTTTTTAAATAAGCCGTAGCTCCCCCGCATCAGCCTTAGTTACTTCAATTACTTTGGTTTGTTTCCCGTTTATTTTCCATTGCTTTTACAATATTTTAGTGACATCCGTTGGCAAATCTGGGAGTACAAACATTTTGCAGCATAATAAGTTCCCGAGCTACCTCCCCAAAATTGATAAAACTTTAGTCTCCTTGTACCTAACTTCGCAACACCTGTTTCAAAAAGTATCGCAATGCCTTTCCACAAAATAATAAACGATCCTGTTTACGGTTTCATCACAATAGATGATGAACTAGTTTTTAGCATCATTGAGCACCCTTATTATCAGCGGTTACGACGCATACAGCAAATGGCTATGGCACATTTGGTTTATCCAGGCGCAGTACATACAAGATTGCACCATTCACTCGGTGCATATCATCTAATGACGATTGCTTTGCAGGAGCTTGGCCGCAAAGGGATTGACATAACTGAACAGGAACAACAGGCTGCAAAAATTGCAATTCTGTTACACGATATTGGTCATGGTCCATACTCGCATGCATTAGAACAGGTATTGGCAGAAGGCGTGCACCACGAAAAGATTTCGTTACTCATCATTGAAGCACTCAATAATAAGTTTGAAGGAAAATTAAAGATAGCCCTCGAAATATTTAACGGCAGCTACCACAAAAAGTTTTTACACCAGTTGGTAAGTGGTCAGTTAGATGTAGATCGTATGGACTATTTAACACGAGACAGTTTTTTTAGCGGTGTAATAGAAGGGTATGTGGCATACGACCGCATCTTAAAAATGATCATCGTCCACAATGGTGAGTTAATGGTAGAAGAAAAGGGCATCTATTCTATCGAGAAATTCTTAATCGCACGAAGGCTGATGTACAGACAGGTTTATCTGCACAAAACAGTTTTAAGTGCTGAGCAAATGTTGCAGCGCATTATAAAAAGGGCCAAATATATTTCAGCTCAATGCCAGCAGCCGTTAAATAGTTTTATAAATGAGCCAATGGACAATATAACTTTAGACCAGTTTTGCAGTCTAGATGATGCAGATGTATTGATGGCCATAAAAAGCTGGTGCAGCCATTCAGATAAAATACTGTCATTGTTGTGCAGAGGAGTTATTAACAGAGAGTTGTTAAAGGTAAAATACAGTTCAGCACCTGTTGATGTAGAAATTGTGCAGCGTAAAAAAGAAATCACTGCAAACTATTTAGGTTTAACGGTGGAAGAAACCGAGTGGTTTGTTTTTACCGGAGAAGCAAGCAGTACGACATATAATTTTGACGAAAAGCAAATAAAAATATTATTTAAAAACGGTGATGTAAAAGACATATCTGAGGTAGATGATGCACTTATTAATGAAAGCCTGCGGGGCAATATTAAAAAATATTACATTTGTTATCCAGGCTTTTAAACAAACTATTATAAATGGAATTTAGCGCAGCACAAATAGCACACATTGTTGGAGGATCAATTGAGGGTAATCCTAATGCTATTGTTTCTTCTTTCGGTAAAATTGAAGAGGCTACAAATGATCAACTTGCGTTTCTGGCTAACCCAAAATACGAAGAATATCTATACAGCACCGCGGCCAACATTATCATTGTAAATGATGCGCAGATAGTAAAAGAGCAAGTAGCTGCCACACTTATAAAAGTACCCGATGCTTACAGTGCTTTTGCCTTATTGCTAAGCGAATATCAAAAACTAATACAACAACAACTTGTAGGTATACAGGAACCGGTTTACATACATGCAACTGTAAAAAAAGGAGATAATATTTACATTGGCGCATTTGCTTATTTGGGTGAGAATGTGGCAATTGGGAATGGAGTAAAAATTTATCCCAACGCTTATATCGGTAACAATGTTATTATAGGTAATAATACTACTATACACCCAGGCGTTAAAATTTACCATGATTGTATAATTGGTAAAAATGCGGTAATACATGCAGGTACAGTAATTGGTGGTGATGGGTTTGGTTTTGCACCCCAACCAGACGGTAGTTTTAAAAAAGTACCACAAACAGGCAATGTAATTATTGAAGACAATGTAGAAATAGGCAGTAATGTTACCATTGACAGAGCAACAATTGGGAGTACAATAATTAGAAACGGGGCCAAACTCGATAATCTGTTACAGATAGCACACAATGTAGAAATTGGAAGCAACAGCGTAATAGCAGCACTTACGGGTATAAGTGGCAGTACCAAAATTGGTAACAATGTTATGATAGGAGGGCAAGCAGGGATTGCAGGTCATTTAACCATTGCTGACGGAAGTAAAATAAATGGGCAAAGTGGTGTAAGTAAATCTATTAAAACTCCTAATACAGCTGTCACAGGCACGCCTGCGTATGAATATACTGCCTCCATGCGAAGCCAGGCATTGTTAAGAAAATTGCCTGAGCTGGAAAAGCGGGTGAAAGAACTAGAAGATTTGGTAAAGAAATTAGAAGGATAAACTGCTGTAAGAACTGATGAAATTCTGGAAGGATTAAAATTTACTTCTTCTCCTTTTTAACAATCATTTAGTATAAATTTTAAAATATCTTTGCTGCAAACGGAAACACACAGGCATGGATATACTATTTAATGAGAATAAGCAACATACGCTTACATCTGCCACTACAATTTCGGGTAATGGATTGCATACAGGCGTTATGGCCAACATGACATTAAACCCGGCTCCTCCCAATTTCGGTTTTCAATTTAAAAGAACAGACTTACCTGAAAGTACATTAGCTATCAGAGCAGACTGCGACCTGGTTACGGACACAAGCCGTGGTACCACATTAGAGAAAGGTGATGTAAAAATAAGTACCGTAGAACATATACTTGCTGCCCTTGTTGGTATGGGTATAGACAATTGTTTGATAGAGGTAAACGGACCCGAGATTCCCATAATAGATGGAAGCAGCAAACCCTTTACTAAATTAATAGAAGCGGTAGGAGTTATTGAACAAGCTGCAGACAAAATATGGTATTCGCTAGATGAACCAATTTCTTACTTCGACGAAGAAAAAAATGCAGAATTTACTGCCGTACCCGCAAATGAGTACCGTGTAACTGCTTTAATAGATTTCAATTCGCCCGTGCTCGGTACGCAGCATGCAGATTTAAAACACATAAAAGACTTTAATATAGAAATTGCTCCGTGCCGTACTTTTTGTTTTTTGCATGAGCTCGAAGCGTTGCTGGAACATAATCTTATAAAGGGTGGTGACATTAACAATGCAATTGTAGTTGTAGATAAACCTATAACACCTGAAGCAATGGAAAGGCTTGCAAAAGCTTTTGGCAAAGACCAAATCGAAGTGTTGAAAGAAGGTTACTTAAATAATCTTGAATTACGTTTTAATAATGAGCCTGCCCGCCATAAATTACTGGACGTAATTGGAGACCTTGCTCTTAGTGGTTACCCGATGAAGGCGCATATAATGGCTAACAGACCGGGGCACAGCAGTAATGTTGGCCTCGCAAAAGTATTGAAGCAGCATTTTAAAAAAATGAGTAAAAATATAAATGTTCCTTTTTACGATCCTTCAGTACCTCCGTTATATGCATTAGACGAGATTGAAAAAATACTACCTCACCGCTATCCCTTTTTATTGGTAGATAAGATTTTGAGGTTGAACGAAAAAGAAGTGATCGGTATTAAAAATGTAACTTTTAATGAATTTTTTTTTCAGGGGCATTTTCCAGGCAATCCCGTAATGCCGGGTGTTTTACAGGTGGAAGCACTTGCACAAACGGGCGGCATTCTTTGTATAAAATCAATGCCGGAAGGAGTGTACGATACTTATTTTGTTAAAGTAGATAACTGCAAGTTTAAAGTAAAAGTTGTACCCGGAGATACAATGATTTTAAAGATGGAATTAATAGAACCAATACGCAGGGGAATTTGCACCATGAGAGGCAGCGTTTATGTAGGCAACAAACTCTGTACCGAAGGAGATTTTACAGCGCAGGTTGTAAGGAGAAGTTAATTGAATTGGAAAATATGCAAATAGGAAAATGATAAAATAAAAACTCAAAGTATTGCATATTTTCCCAATTGCATATTTTCACAATTTCACATTTTATATGATACACCCACATACTTACATTCATCCTCACGCAAAGCTGGCGACCAATGTAAAAGTTGATCCTTTTAGCGTTATACATTCCAATGTAGAAATTGGCGAAGGAACATGGATTGGCAGCAATGTTACCATAATGGATGGTGCAAGAATTGGCAGCAACTGCCGCATTTTCCCCGGTGCCGTTATTTCAGCCATACCGCAGGATTTAAAATATAGCGGAGAAGACACTACAGTTGAAATAGGTGATAACACCACAATTAGAGAATTTGTAACCATTAACCGAGGCAGCAAAGCAACCTGGACAACCAAAGTGGGAAGCAACTGTTTAATAATGGCGTACTGCCATATTGCACATGATTGTGTAGTTGGGAACAATTGCATTATGAGCAACAATACCCAGCTTGCAGGGCATGTTGAACTGGGCGATTACTCGATATTAGGTGGCATGTGTGCTGTGCACCAGTTTGTAAAAGTGGGGCAGCATGTTATTATAAGCGGCGGTTCATTAATTAGAAAAGATGTACCTCCTTTTATAAAAGCCGGGCATGAACCTATAAGCTATGCAGGTGTAAATTCTGTTGGTTTAAAAAGAAGAGGATTTTCGCTGGAAAGTATCAATGAAATATTAAACATTTACAGAATTATTTACAACAAAGGACTCAACACTACGCAGGCTTTAAATTATATTGAAGAAGAAATTCCTGCAACAAATGAAAGGGATGAGATTGTAACTTTTATAAGAGACAGCGGCAGAGGAATTATTAAACGCCGCTTAAAAGGCAGCAACTTTGAAGATTAATTTATTTTGAATATCAGCCTCAATAATACGGGAAAAAGATTTAACCGTGAATGGATTTTTAGGAAATTAGATTATCGTTTTTTACAGGATAAATCATACGCTATAACCGGTACAAATGGATCTGGTAAATCTACCCTGTTACAAATTATTGCAGGAGCCACCTTACACAGCGAAGGCACAATTGAATATAGTTCAGTACAACTTAATGAAATTTCGGCACCTGAAAATGCTTACAAACAAATAGCCATAGCTGCTCCCTATTTAGATTTGATTGAAGAAATGACAGCAGCTGAATTCCTCACTTTTCACAGTGCTTTTAAACCGCTTACAACAACTTTTACTGAAATACTTTTAACAGTTGGTTTGCAAAAAGCAGCAGATAAACAAATACGATATTACAGCAGCGGAATGAAACAACGGTTAAAACTTGCACAGGCATTTTTTAGTCAAACTTCTGTGTTGTTGCTTGATGAGCCCACTACAAATCTGGACGAAGAGGGTATTGAAGTTTTTAACAATTTATGGGCGAAGAATACTGTAAACCGTTTGGTGATTGTAAGCAGCAACGATAAAATGGAATATAAAAATTGTAATGATGTAATAAGGATTGGGGATTACAAATAGTCATCAGTCTTTTTTAACATTAAATATCCAATAATTTATTCTGTAACCTTTAACTATCAGCAGATATAAGATGATAAAAGATAAAATGCTGAGCATAGCCCCGATTGAAGCGTAAATAGGCGAGGCACGAGCCTATTGCAACGGAAAGCGGGATACAAATGTTGGGAAATGCAGGTAGGCTGATGCTCCTCCTTCGGCGGACAGGTCCAAAATAACACACAAGAATTTAGACTTAAGATACAACATGGTTCAAATTACCGCCTGCTCGCTATCAATAAATTTAAATCTGTAAACTTTAAATTAAACCTTTCGCTGAGGTGAAAATTAGTGAGTGAGCCCTTAAATATATAGATGCCGCTGCGGATATTAAATTTATACCAGATCACATTATCTACACCGCCATCCTCAGCCGTTTCCAGCAACAGCGGCATTAATACATTGCTGATGGCCTGCGAGGCGGTACGTGCAAAACCGCTGGGAATATTAGGAACACAATAATGAATTACATCGTATTTTATAAAAGTGGGTTCTTTGTGAGTGGTAACTAAACTGGTTTCAAAACAGCCGCCATGGTCAATACTAACATCTACAATTACACTGCCTTTACGCATATTACTCACCATAGTTTCTGTTACTACCATCGGTGTTCTACCGCCATCGTTGCTTAATGCACCTACAGCAACATCGCATGTTTTTAACTGCTTAGCCAAAATTTTTGGTTCAATAACGGAAGTCCATAAACGCCCGCCGATATTATTTTGCAACCGTTTTAAACGGTATATACTGTTATCGAATATTTTTACGCTGGCACCCATGGCCAATGCTGTTCTTGCTGCATATTCACCCACAA
Organism: Ferruginibacter sp.; assembly: GCA_043751875.1. Lineage (GTDB taxonomy): Bacteria > Bacteroidota > Bacteroidia > Chitinophagales > Chitinophagaceae > Ferruginibacter. The sequence goes on along the minus strand of JAYUZL010000180.1, from coordinate 6,673 downwards.
TACCGGCTCCTAAAATAATAACTTTTGTTGGTGGTATTCCGCTAATGCCGCCAACCAGTACCCCTTTACCGTTGTTAGCATTACTTAAATACTGACCTGCAATAAGCATAACTGCAGAACCGGCAATTTCGCTCATGCTTCTTACAATAGGGTTGTGGCCACTGTCGTCTTTTAAATTTTCGAAACTTAGTGCGGTGATTTTCTTTGCCATCATCTTCAGCAGTATTTCTCTTTTCATTTCTGCCAGTTGAATCGGAGAAATAATAAACTGGTTCATTTTGAGCAGTTCACAATCTTCTAAACTGACAGGTGCACTTTTTACAATGATATCACATTCGAAAACCTGCTTTTTATCGTACAATATTTTTGCACCTGCCTCACTGTAATCGTTATCGGAATAATTGGCGCCGATACCTGCATTGCTTTCTACATTTACCTCGTGCCCGTTAGCAATAATTACGCTTACTGCATCAGGCGTAAGGGAAATACGGTTTTCATTATAGGAATCTTCTTTTGGAATGCCTATGCACAACGATTCTCTCTTAGGTTTTATATCGAGGGTTTCTTCGAGGGTTTCGTAAGTGAGGGTGGGAGACACAAAAGGTTTTGTAGTAGCCATGGGTTAGTAATTAGTTGATTGGTTGCTTCAACATTTTAAATATTAGAGAAGTGTAAAAATCAAGGTTCTCAATCATTTAATATCATACAATTTAAACAAAAGTTTCAAATCAACTAATCAACGATTTAACCAATAACTAATTTCCGCTCATTATTACCTGTTACTTTTAAATAACAATGCACCGTATCATTGGGAAATAGTGACGGGGCAATTTCAGGCCATTCTACCAGGCACAAATTGCCGCTGTAAAAACAATCTTCTACACCTGCATCTATTGTTTCCTGCACCGATTTAAGCCGGTAAAGATCTAAATGATAAATAATTTTTCCTGCTGCGGTAGTATACTCGTTAATAATTGAAAACGTAGGGCTGCTGACAGTATTTTGCACGCCAAGTTCATCGCACACAGCGTGTACAAAAGTAGTTTTGCCTGCACCCATTTCGCCGTGGAGTGCTACAACATTGCTGTTTTTTACTTCGTTTAAAAACGAAGCTGCTGCTGTTTTTATTTGTGAAAGGGTAAAAAGTACATCCATGTTGCAAAGATAAATGGCATAATTAGTAATTGGTTAACGCATATTGAAGATAATTTTGCAGCATGCAAACGACTGAACTAAAAGTTGAGGGAATGACGTGCAGTAACTGTGCATTGAGTGTATCTAATTATTTAAAAAAAGAAGGCCTTTCAGATGTACAGGTAAACCCGATTACGGGTGCGGTTAGTTTTACGACGAAAGCTGAATCATCTATCATAAAACTAAGTTCGGGTATTAAGAAACTCGGTTATAATGTAGTGGACGAAACCGCAGCTGATACACCGAAAAAGAGAACATTCTTATCAAACAACAAAGAACGATTTTTATTTACACTGCCGTTTACTTTGGTATTGATGATGCACATGCTGCCAATGGGAGCTTACACGCATTGGCTGATGAACCCATGGATACAAATTGTTTTATGCCTGCCAGTTTTTATAACGGGCATGTATTTTTTTGGAAGAAGTGCAGTTAAAAGTTTATTGCACGGGATGCCGAACATGAATGTACTTATTGCTGTGGGAGCGCTTGCCTCTTTTGTTTATAGCCTTGTTGGGGCTGCATTACAGCTTGGAGAGCAATATCTTTTTTTTGAAACTACGGCATCTATTATTACGCTGGTGTTTTTTGGAAACTATTTGGAAGAAGCTTCTATTCAGTCAACACAAAAGGCGGTGCGCAGCTTAACAAAGTCTCAAAAGGTAATGGCCAATATGATTGCTTTTGACGATGAGCACAAAGAGCAGTTATTTCCGCTGGAAAATATTTATTTAAAAACAGGCGACCTTGTATTAATTAAAAACGGTGAACAGGTGCCTGCAGACTGTAAAATATTGTGGGGCGATTGTACTGTAAATGAAGCGATCATTACCGGTGAAAGTTTACCACTTCCAAAAACAAAAAAAGATTTTTTAATTGGTGGAAGTGTACTGGAAGATGGGCTTGTAAAAGCACAGGTTACTGCAGCAGGAAAAGATACGGTGCTTTCAGCCATTGTAAAAATGGTAGAACAGGCTCAAGCCGAAAAACCACCTATGCAAAAACTTGCTGATAAAATAAGTGCCATATTTGTACCTACCGTTTTAGTTTTATCGGCGCTTACTTTTTTAATTAATTTTTTTGAATTTAATATTTCAAGTGGAGATTCATTAATGCGTGCAATTGCTGTATTGGTAATATCTTGCCCATGTGCAATGGGGCTTGCAACGCCTGCTGCAATTGCCGTTGGGCTTGGCAGGGCAGCAAAACTGGGAATCCTTTTTAAAAATGCCGGTGCGCTGGAATCTTTTAAAAAAATACAACAGATTGTATTTGATAAAACTGGAACCCTTACCACAGGTAACTTTACTGTTACAGCATTTAACAGTACTATAAATGAGGAGGAGTTCAAAAAAATTGTTTTCTCACTTGAAAAGTTTTCTAATCATCCTATAGCCAAAACGATTGGAAAAGAGTGGAAAATGAATCATCCCTTTACATGGAAAAACATTGAAGAGATAAAGGGAATTGGTTTAAAAGCTACAGATGCAGAAGGCAACACTTATGAAGCAGGATCTTTTAAATTATTAAAAGAAAAAACTGATCAATCTCTGCAGCACAATATTTATGTATTTAAAAATGATATTGAAATTGGGTGGATAGACGTGCAAGACGAAATAAGGCCCGAAGCAAAATCTGTAATAGCAGCACTGCATAAAAAAGATATTAAAACCATATTACTGAGTGGTGATTTAAAAAATAAATGTGAGGTGATTGCCGGTAAACTTGGTATTGACGAAGTGTATGCAGAACAAACACCTGCACAAAAAATGGAAAAGATTGCAGCATTAAACAATGTGGTACCAACAGCAATGGTGGGGGATGGCATTAACGATGCTCCTGCGCTTGCAAAAGCTACGCTTGGAATTTCTTTAAGCGATGCATCTCACATTGCTATGCAAAGTTCTGATGTTATTTTAATGAATAGCGGCATCAAAAATTTACCGCTTGCTCTTGGGCTCGGGAAACATACCTACATTACTATTAAGCAAAATCTCTTTTGGGCATTTATTTACAATATTGTTGCGCTTCCTATTGCAGCATTTGGTTTGCTTACACCAACACTTGCAGCATTGGCAATGGGTTTTAGCGATATAGTATTAGCGGCAAATTCGGTAAGGTTGTTTGTAAAAAAAGTTGATTAGGTATAATAATTTCATCAAATTAGTATTTCAAATATTTTTATTTCTATTTTGTATAATAATAAATGAATGATTTACTTTTATTGAAAGTGTAAGAATTGCTGTAAAATGTCTCCACAAGAAACCCTTCAAAAATATTACGGTTATAAAACGTTTAGGCCATTACAGGAAGAAATTATAAACGCCGTTTTAGCAAAAAAAGATACGCTTGCTGTGTTGCCTACAGGTGGAGGTAAATCTATTTGTTTTCAAATTCCTGCATTAATGAATGAGGGTTTGTGTTTGGTTATTAGTCCGCTAATTGCACTTATAAAAGACCAGGTAGAAAACTTAAAGAAGAAAGGTATTAGCGTGCTGGCAATATACTCAGGAATGTCGTTTGCAGAAATAAAACAAACCTTACAAAACGCAGCATTTGGCAACTATAAATTTTTGTACGTTTCTCCTGAACGGCTGGAAACAAAGTTATTTCTTGAATATTTACCTGCACTTAAACCATCATTGATTGCTGTAGACGAAGCGCATTGCATATCACAATGGGGCTACGATTTTAGACCTTCTTATTTACGAATTGCAAATCTTAGAGAGGAACTGCCTGGCGTACCGGTTATTGCATTAACTGCATCAGCTACTATAAGTGTACAAAATGATATTTGCAGTAACCTATCTTTCAATGGAGAACAAAGCAAGTTTCAACAATCATTTGCTAGGCCCAATTTATCATACAGCGTTTTTAAACCATCGTCTAAAGAAAAAAAGTTATTAGAAATTTTACAAAATGTAAAAGGAGCTGCTATTGTGTATTGCAAAAGCAGAAAACAAACAACCGTTGTAGTGGAACTTTTGCGCATGCATAACATAGATGCTGATTTTTACCATGCAGGTTTACCTAATGAAAAACGAACCTTAAAACAGGATGCGTGGATAAACAATAAAACAAGAACCATTGTTTGCACCAACGCATTTGGAATGGGTATTGATAAGCCGGATGTAAGAGTGGTAATTCATTATGACGTGCCCGATTGTATAGAAAATTATTACCAGGAAGCGGGTCGTGCAGGTCGGGATGGAAAAAGATCTTACGCCGTTTTATTACACAACAGCAAAGAAACCGACGACCTTATTTATAAAATAGAGACAAGGTACCCATCACTTCCAAAATTAAAAATGATTTACCTGGCATTAATGAATTATTTGCAGGTAGCTGCGGGTACGGGTGAAGGTTTAAGTTTTGATATTGACCTGGCAAGTTTTGCGCAGCATTTTAAATTAAATATGCTTGAGGCAACTTACGGCATTCAGGCACTTGGACAGGAAGGGCTCATCAGTTTTAGTGAAACGATGTTTAAACAGAGTACAGTTGAGTTTACATCATCAAAGAGTGATTTGGAAGAGTTTGAAATGCAGCACTCAAAACTTGAGCCAACCATTAAAGGCTTACTAAGATCGTATGAAGGTATTTTTGATTTTCAATGCATTGTTTATGAAAAAATATTATCGGATTTTATAAAAATGCCGCATGTAGAACTTGTAACATCTTTACAGGAACTGCACCAAAAAGGAATTATAGATTATAAACCTACAAGTGAAAAACCACAAATTTTTTTACTTAAGAACAGGATGTATAATGATGACTTTTTTGTAGATGTAAATGCCATGAACATAAGAAAAGCAGAAGCTACAAAAAGAACAAGGGCAATTGAAAACTATGTAACCAATGCAGCTTTTTGCAGAAGCAAAATCATTGGCAATTATTTTGGTGAAAAGAACGCAGAAGATTGTGGTATTTGTGATAACTGCATCAACAACACAGAAGCAAAACTTAGTACAGAAGATTTTAAAATTGTATCTGATAAAATTATTGAAATGCTTAAAAAAGAGAAATTAAACTACAAACAACTTATTCAAAAATTAAAACCCATAAGACAACGATCGTTGTGGCTTGTAATCACTTTTTTAATTGCAGAGGATATCGTTGTCACTGTTGAGAAAGATGTGCTAACCCTTAAAGAAATACAAAATTAATATTTTATGTGAGTGAAACATAAAGAGCATAAAAAAGGGACCAAGATAGAAATCTAGTCCCGCTTTAAAATCCAATATCCTATGAAAAACCGTAGTGAAGATACGATTTTTCTGCATCTAGACAAACTTTTTTATATTTATTTTGTAGTTATTATACTACGTATTTTTAGCGCAGTAAAATAGGAATTTTATTATAATCTATTGATTTTAAACAATTTAATAATAAATAATTTATTAAAACCAACTTTTTGTCTTAGTTCTGCTCCTTCCACCCAAACCTAAAGAACCTAATAATGTTCGTACAATTGCGTTGCCGGCAGTTCGTAACATACTTTTTACAACCGTATTATTTGCAATTTTTTCAAAGGTATTAGGTTCTTCCCTTACCTCTTTAGTAGATTTTGTAGCAGAAACCGATATATTTTCTGCCGCCTCCTGAATTTTTGCATTCAATAATTCGTAAGCGCTTTCACTATCTACATCCACATTATATTTTGCTACCAATTTACTTTTAGCATTTATTGCATCTACCTCTTGCAGGGTCAGCACATCCATTCTGCTGCGTGGGCTACACAACATGGTATGTGCAAGTGGTGTGGGTATACCTTTTTCATTTAGCATTGTAACAAGTGCTTCACCAATACCAAGTTGTGTAATTAAATCTTCGGTCTTGTAGTAAGCTGATTCGGGGTAGTTATCTGCAGTTTGTTTAATTGTTTTTCTGTCAGCAGCAGTAAAGGCTCTTAATGCATGCTGTATTTTCATTCCCAATTGTCCTAACACTGCAGCCGGAATATCCATTGGATTTTGTGTACAAAAGAAAATACCAATTCCTTTGGAGCGAATTAGTTTTATAATCGTTTCTATTTGCTGCACGAGTTCGTTGCTGGCTTCCTGAAAAATAAGATGGGCTTCATCAATAAACATCACCAGTTTAGGTTTATCCAGATCTCCCTCTTCCGGCGATGACGAATACAATTCTGCCAGCATTTGTAACATAAAGGTCGAAAATAATTTGGGTCTGTCCTGTATATCCATCACCCGTAAAATGCTGATCATACCTTGACCTTTGTCGCTGATGCGCATTAAATCATCCACCTCAAAACTTTTCTCACCAAAAAAAACATCAGCACCCTGTTGTTGTAATTCAATGACTTTACGAAGTATAGTACCGGTAGATGTGGTAGATATTTTACCATACAATTTTTCAACTTCTGCCTTGCCTTCATTACCTACAAACTGAAGGAGTTTTATAAAATCCTTTAAATCCAGCAATGGCAGTTTGTTGTCATCACAATATTTAAAAATAAGTG
>JAYUZL010000179.1:0-12502 GCA_043751875.1 Ferruginibacter sp. | reverse complement strand
GTATTACTTTAAAATAAGTCATATTGATTATACTATCTGCAAAAGATATCAGGGTTATCATTAGCATACATAATATGTTTTACACCAATAATCGTAATGATAAAGAAGTATAATTTTTTAACTTTGTAAAAAATATTTTTTGAAAACATCACAACATTACCAAGTCATTATTATAGGTGCAGGACCAATAGGATTAACATGCGGCATAGAAGCAAAAAAAGCAGGCATCGATTTTTTGATACTGGAAAAAGGTTGCCTCACCAATTCTATTTACAACTATCCCGCAAACATGACCTTTTTTTCAACCTCTGAAAAACTGGAAATTGGCGGTATCCCATTTGTTTCTAACAACCCTAAACCAACAAGATCTGAAGCGCTTGAATATTATCGACGTGCTGCAAACAGCCAGCAATTAAATATTAAATTATTTGAAGAAGTAAATGGTTTGCAAAAACAGGATAATGGTTTTTTAATCACCACCAACAAACAAACCTATACTGCTGCACACATCATCATATCTACCGGGTTTTACGACATTCCATATTTGCTGGATGTCCCCGGCGAAAATCTTGGCAAAGTGTCACACTATTACAAAGAACCACACTTCTATGCATTTCAAAAAGTAATGGTGGTAGGTGCACAAAATTCTGCTATTGATGCGGCTTTAGAAACCTGGCGAAAGGGCGCAGAAGTAACAATGGTAATACGTGGCAGCGAAGTAGGGCAACGGGTAAAATATTGGGTGCGGCCAGATGTCATCAATAGAATTGATGAAGGTGCCATTAAAGTATATTACAACAGTACCATTAAAGAAATACGAGAAAGTGAGGTTGATATTGAAACAGAAAATGGTTTGGTTACTGTGCAAAATGATTGGGTACTCGCACTTACCGGTTATCAGCCTAATTTATCTTTTTTAGAAAAGGCAGGTATTCATTTAAGCGAAGATGAAATTAAATGTCCTACCTATAATGAAGACTCTCACGAAACGAATGTGAAGAATATTTTTCTTGCAGGTGTTATATGTGGCGGTATGAATACACATCGTTTGTTCATTGAAAACTCCAGAGAACATGCGGTAAAAATTATGGAAGTTATAAAAGCGAGAAAATAAAAATCACCACAAATAAAGATTAAAAGAGCAGCTGTCCATTAGCTGCTCTTTTAGTTTTCACCAAAAAATAATAGCTACGTAAACAAATAATATATTTTGAATGCTTATAAATAAACAGCTTTTTTGGCCCCTTTGTAAACAAACCCGAATTTATTATAAACCCAATCGGTACAAAAGGTATGGGAGAAACTGCCCTTGTAGGTTTTGCCACCAACCATGCAAACGCTGTGTTTAATGCCACTGGCAAACGGATAAGAGAATTGCCGATTACGCCTGATAAATTGATTTAGGTTTTGGGGCTGTGGGCGGATGGAATTTTGGTCAACAGTTGTTGCGGCTATGCGTTACAATCTTTTGTTCGTTCCTCACAAAAGGATTTTCACTGCTATCCGCCACCCCTTGGGCGGTTTATCTTATTTTATCTCTGCCTCGGTTCGTGTCGTCACAAACCGTTCGCTAAGGTCAAGCCAATAAAATTGTATTTTCAAGCATGCTTACCGAAGTACGAAAATCGCACACTTGCAATAAATAAAATTTATTTTTGGACAGCCACTATTCATAAATGGATACCTCTGCCTCGGTTCGTGTCGTCACGAACCGTTCACTAAGGTCAAGCCAATAAAATTGTATTTTCAAGCATGCTTACCGAAGTACGAAAATCGCACACTTGCAATAAATAAAATCTATTTTTGAACAGCCATCATTGATAAATGGATACCACGTTTAGAAAGTGATTTAAACAAGCAAATTATTGCTGATTCATTAAAATATTTATCAGACAAAAAATTAATTACTGTATTTGCTTTTATAATTATGCCAAATCATATTCATTTAATTTGGCAGCAAAATGATTTGAATGACAAAGAAACACCCAAGGGAAGTTTCCTCTGCCTCGGTTCGGTTCGTGTCGTCACGAACCGTTCGCTAAGATCAAGTCAATAAAATTGTATTTTCAAGTATGCTTACCGAAGTACGAAAATCGCACACTGCAATAAATAAAATCTATTTTTGGACAGCCACTATTCATAAATGGATACCACTTTTAGAAAATGATTTTAACAAACAAATTATTGCTGATTCATTAAAATATTTATCAGACAAAAAATTAATTACTGTATTTGCTTTTGTAATTATGCCAAATCATATTCATTTAATTTGGCAGCAAAATGGTTTGAATGGCAAAGAAACACCCAAAGGAAGTTTCTTAAAACATTCTGCACATTTATTTTTAAAGCAAATAAAAGCAAACGGAACTTCAAAATATTACGAAGTGAATGAATCAAATAAGAAACATGAAATATGGCAGAGAGATTCTTTAGGTATTGAAATTTACAGTCGTGAAGTAGCAAACCAAAAAATAGGCTACATACATTTCAACCCAATAAGTGGCAAATGGAAATTGCCAAAAGATGATTTAGAGTATCATTTTTCCTCAGCAAGATTTTATGAAAAAGGCATTGACGAGTTTGGGTTTTTAAATAATATTTTTAGTTTGTTCGAAGGTGATTGAGTCGAATGGTTCGTGAAGACACGAACCAAGGCAAAGGAACTGTTACTGATAGCGAAACTACAGCCGAATGTTCTTCTGTCAGCCCCACTTGCAGCAATATTTTTGTTGTACGTTCGTGCATGTCTCGTCAATTATTGATTTTTTTGATACTTAAAATAATTTCACTGGGTCTTAAAGTAATCAATGGTTTCATCTCTGGGATTTGTCCTGTTGCCTTAATTTCAAATTTGTTTAAAAAAAGATAAAGGAAAAACGACATTTCTGTCATTGCAAAATTATTTCCGATACACATTCTTGGTCCTGCCCCAAACGGAAAATAGTTTTTTGATTTAAAGATTTTAGGGTCAGAAATAAATCTTTCTGGTTTAAATTGTAATTCTTCGTCCCAAAGACTTTTATTTCTATGTAGTCCAAAGAAAAAGGGTATTATAATTGTGTTCTTCGGAAATGAAAATTCACCAAATTGGTCATCGTCAATAGCAACTCGTTCAGTCATCCATGCAGCAGGATATAAACGCATTGCTTCACTTATTGAGGCTTTAACATATTCGTTATTGACACTTTCAAGAACGCTAATGCTGTTTAATGAAAATGTAAGTTTTTGCAGTTTATCGATATTGGAAGACAATAAGTATAGCAGCCATGAAAGGGTGTTTGCGGTCGTTTCATGTCCTGCAAAAATAATAATCGCTAATTCATCAATGATTTGTTCTTCGGAAAGTGATGTTCCTGTGTCTTCATATTTGCTATTTAAAAGCATATCTAATAAATCAGAATAATTTTTGTTTTCTGATTTACGTTCTTTTACTATCTCTCCAATAATTTCTCTTAGTCTTTTCGCTTTTTTAACGGTGTCATTTTTCTCGCCTGTTATAGGATAAAGCAATCTTCTAAATGGTTGGTTTGTGTCTTTAATTAAAAACCCTAAAAGGTCGCTGAAAATTTGACTTATCTCGACCATAATTTGGGAAGACAAATTAATATCAAATAGTGATTTTATTAAAATGTTGAACGAAAGCCTATGAACAATTGGGCAAATGTCAATACTTTCACCTGTGGGGAATGTTATAAGAAAATCATCAATTGATTTATTGATAATATTATTTAAACTCTGTAGCTTTTCTTTATGAAATGCAGGCTGAATAAGCCTTCTTTGTCTTAGCCAATATTCGCCGTTTGAAAATAGTAGTCCTTTTCCAAAAAACCTGACAGCACTTTCAGTTGAGAGCTTTGATTTTTTATAATTTTTATGATTTTCTTTTAAGATGTAATTAATAAAGTCAGGGTTTTGAGTAAGTATAATTTTTTTATTTCTTTTCAAAGAAGCAGTATAGGTGTCAGAATAAGTATCCATACTTTTTGAAATAAACTTTATTGGATTATTTAAAAATTCTACTGATTTTAATGCAGTTTGAAAAAACGAATACCCAACTGGTAAATTATATTGTTTCTTTTCTATATTCATTTTTATTGTTTCCAAAATTTGAAATCTGTGTCCAAATGGGTGAAAGAAATTTTATACTTTCCGAATGGCAGGGTGTGTCTAATTGTTAGACGTACAACGTTTTGCATTGCCAAATGACAGGGAATTTGTTGCTGGTCTTGCCCGATGCCGATGCTAAATTGAAATATACAGTTGAGGTTAACGACTAAAGCTCAATAGTAAAAGTCCAGCCCTTAACCACTGATCCCATGTTGCTGCTGATCAAGTTACAATGACCCGCCCTGACTTTTGCCAATGCATTGTTACCAGCTGGCTTTTGTCTACTTGCTTTTTCCGCAACCATTATATAATACATCCTTTTAGTATTTGACACCAAAGGTCCAAACTGCAAATTGTATCTTTAATCCTCTTATAATGCCCATATGAAATGTCGTGAAATAAATGATAAGCAAGCCGATAATTAAAAGCAAATAAAGTATCAGTTTAAAATTTTTATTATCATTGACATGAACGCCCCTACAAAACCTATTGCCAGCACGATAGCCGGCAATGCCACAAAAAAATCAAAAAAACGGTCAGTCTTATCTATCTTGTTTTGCTTCCAAAGATTTAGCAATATTTTTTCGTGTTGTTCGTCCGTGATATTATCCATAATCGGTGTTTCTTAAATAACGAATTTAGCTATATAATGTCGTGTTATTTTTAATTTGTCTTAGCCTTCTTTTATCACTGCCTCTTTCTATAGGTGGTTCGATGAGCGCAAGGTTAGTAGTATCTTGAATATTTATTACTCGTTTGTTAGTCCGGCTTGCATTGCAGGTGTAACACATAATATTTGAGTCATGAAAGAAAATAAAATTTTCACGATATTCCTATAATTTTCATTGTAAGCGTCATTCACAAACTACCATTATGTTTTGTTTATCCAGAATAAAGGCACCAAAAAATTAGGAATATAATTCGTAAACGTTGTGTCTCCGCCCCGGTTGGTACCCATACCTCAAATTATAATACGCCGAAGCTTGGTATTTGACTAGCCGACCCTTCAATTAAAGTACTTCAATAAACGCCTCCGCCCCGGTTGGTACCCATACCTCAAATTATAATACGCCGAAGCTTGGTCTTTGACTAGCCGACCCTTCAATTAAAGTACTTCAATAAACGCCTGAGTAAACCAAACTATCCATCAAAATATTTTATTTTCAATAAATGAAACAACAGTATGCACATGAATGGCCACAATTTTTTACGGCCACCATACAAGAATGGAAACATTTATTAAAAGAAGATAAATACAAAAATGCTATTGTTGAATCGCTGAAATTTCTTGTTACCAAAGGCACTGTGACCGTTAATGGTTTTGTTACCATGAATAATCACATTCACATCATATGGCAATCAAAAGGAAACAATACACTTTAGAAAATACAGACAAGCTTTTTAAAACACACCTCAAAAAAGTTTAAAAATCTTTTAGAGGAGGATAAAAATTTAGAAGAGTATAAAGTAGATGCCATAGATAGAAAATACAATTTTTGGCAAAGAGATTCCTTAAATATTGAGTTGTTTACTTCGGCAGTATTTCATCAAAAATTAAACTATATACATTACAATCCGGGGAGGGCTAATCTTTGTAATGTACCTGAAGATTATTATTTTTCTTCAGCGTTGTTTTATGAAAAAGGCAAAGATCATTTTGGGTTTATAGAATATTATTTGGGATAAATTAAATTACCAGGTCGGCTGGTCAAAGGACCAGGCCTCAGCGTCTCACGTGTGGAGGGGTTGGGTACACATAACATTTAAGGTTTAGCAACAAAGGCGAGGGAAATCAAGTCATCTTTTATTTCAACCGCACAGATACTCTAACGCATTTACCTGTGGTGTATATCTGCAACAGAGTAGGTAATGAAAACACTAAGCCTTCGTTGCTACGTACACTCAAATTATCAAACACTGACTCTTGATTTTCGACTAGCTTGCAAACTCATCAAAGTTCTCATTAAAAAATATTTTAAGCGGGTCGGCTGGTAAAAAAACACGCCTTTGCTTATTACAAATATTGAATCCATTTTGATGGAAAACATTTCAACAAAATCCCTCTCCACTCCTACCACCCATGTTTATTCATTCGCTTTTCAAAATCTGAATCACTTTCTATAAACACATCAAAAACTGCGTTTTGCCTGCCAGGCACATCATTACCATCATTACCAATATTATATGTGCGGCTCTCTTTAAAAGCTTTTTCAGCGGTAGCTTTTAATACTTTCACCCACGGAAAATATTGTTTGTCCTTTAATTTTTCGGTGAGAAAAGTTGTAATTGTCTCCGTAAAAAAATGAGTAAACAAACTTCCGATCTCATTATCTGCAATGGCCGGCTGGCCTTGGGTAGATGATGAGACCAAAATGCAAACCATGTTGTCTTCGTCGTTATATAATTTCTTAGTAAAACTTTTACTTACGGCTACCATTACATCATCGGCAATTGCTAATTCTGTAGCACTGTTTTTTTACGGGGATGTTTAATTGTTATATTGCAGCAATCTGAAATGGCAATATTAATTCGGCCGCCATATAGCCACATTATCTGTAACAGTACTTTTAAACTTTGAGTATTCTGTTCTATAAAATCCATGTCATTAAAATCTGCACGGTTACTATGATGCCTCATGTCTAACTGTGGGTATTTGCTTTTACTGTCTTTTTTATAACAAAAGCCATGACCTGTAAAGTAAAAAACAGTTACATCATTGTATAAGCCCATGTTATCAAACGTTGCCAGTAAATTTTTACTGTTGTAATTATCACCTGATATTTCGATGCTGCAAAACTGATAACCTATATACCAAAAAATTTCTTTGAATGTTTTTCGTACAGCAGTAGTGTCTTTTGCACAGCCTATAATAAGTTCAGGGTCGTGCGTATTTGACATAATGATTAGTATCAGCCTGTTTTTCTTGTCAGCTTTTAGATCAACTATTTTTTCTTTAAAAGTCTCTAATTGTGTTGTAAAATTTACTTCTTGGCTTTCACTCATGTTAGTTTATATTTTATTTTGATGATAAAAGCTACACTATAAATAATATGTAAATATAATATAATATAAGTAACACAATTTGAGATAATAAATTTAAAAATAACTTATGGTCAAAATTGCAGCAATGTCGATTTTGTTTTTTTTGTTCAATAATGTTTTCTCTCAATCTGCTAAAACGGACAGCTTAAAAAAATTATTGCAAAATGAAACTACCGACAGCAACAGAGTGACCTTGCTTTGGAAACTCGCTGAACAATACCAATTTTTTAAACCTGATACCACCATACAATTGGCCCAAGAGGCACAGCTACTTGCAAGCCGTATAAAATTTATAGAAGGCGAAAGCAAGTCTTTTGCTATAATGGCCACAGGGCAATATTTATTAGGAAACTACACTGCATCGCTTAACAATTACATGCAGAAATTAAAGATCGAAGAAAAGAGAAACAGTATTCGCAATTATGCAAGTGCTCTAAATAACATTGGATTGATGTATATTTTATTATCTGATTATAAAGCAGCGTTAAGTTATTTGAACAGGGAAGACTCTATAATTAATGCAGTTGGTGGCGTGGCAAAACATGATTTACAAATTGGTATTCTAATCAACCTTGGAGAAACTTTTTACCGGATGAAAAACCAGGATTCAGCAAAACAGTATTTTACTGAAGCATTAAAGGTTGCAATGGTAAATAACAATACTTATCATCAAGGGACAGCATTTTTGGGTCTTGCCAATGTGTATGCAAGCGAAAGAAATGACAGTACTGCATTAGTAAATTAGCGCCGGGCTTTGGGCATATTAAATGATGGTACAAACAATGATATGCTTTGCGAAACAGCGCTTGGCTTTGCCAACGTTTTTCAGAATAATGAACAGCATGATTCTGCTTTCCATTATGCAATGCTTGCATACCATGTTGCCAATAGAGATGGATTTTTAAGCCGGGAACTGGATGCTGCGAATTTTCTGAGCCACTTTTATAAAAAACAAAAACGGTTTGTCAGTGCTTTTGTTTACATGGAGCATGCCGTAATATTACAAGATTCTTTAAAAGGGCAGGCAAAAACCAGAGAAGCAATGGTAATAAGCAGCAATGAGCAAATACGCCAAACAGAAATAGCAGTACAAAAACTGCAGGACAAACAAACAAGGCTGCAACAATTACAGATACTGGCTATCTGTCTTTTTATTCCTACATTTTTTATTATAACCGTTGCCATAAGCAGAATTAGAATTCACAGAAATATCGTACGCTTTATGGGTGTAGTTTCTTTGCTGTTGATTTTTGAATTTATTATTTTGCTGTTGCACCCGCTCATTGAACAAATTATGCATCACAACAAAGTTTATGAGCTATTACTTTTAGTATTCATAGGCTCAGGCCTCGTACCCTTGCACCATCGGTTAGAACATTTGGTTTTAGAAAAACTTACAAAGAATAAAATTAATGCTAAAATAGAAATGGAAGAAAAAGAAGAAGCAGCCCTCGTGACGATCGATGAAGAAAGATATATTGAAACTGATGAGTTGGAGGAAAAAACGCCCTCCTCTCTATTGGGAAATACATTTGAGGAAAATGTAAAATCATCTCCTGAAATAATAAATTCAGGAGATGACAAAAACGCTGACAATTAATTTGAAGGAACTACAGGTTTTAAAATTGCTTTTTTAAGTGGAGCTTTTTTTGCAGGTGCAGCCTTCTTTGCTGGAGCAGCTTTCTTTGCAGGTGAAGCTTTCTTTTTAATAGCCATAATTTAATGTTTTAGTTATCTAATTATAACTATTTATTTTAATAATAAATTTGTTGCCACCACTAAATTCTTTTAGATAACGGTGAATGGAATTTAAATGAAGAATTTAAAAGTTAGGAATGCCATTTTGATAGCATCAAAAAATATAATTTTAAAAGGAAAATTGAGTTCGGTTTTAAATAAATGAAAAGCTTGTTAATGCTACAGATTCTTAATATAAAAAGGAATATTTGCGGTTGCTACATTGTTGTGTCCGTCAGTTGCATAAACAAAAACTCGGTAAGCCCCTTCTTTTAAAGGAGTAAGCATGGTGACGTTTCCATTGCCTTTATTGTTAGAGAAAGCATTTTTTACTGCCGACGATTTTTCTTCCTTGTCTCCACCCTGGCTTAATGTTACCGGCTCTGGCAATATCTCCCACCTGTAAGAAAGTTTATCATTTTCAGGATCTGTAATTATTGCAGATACCGGTAGTGAAATACCCGGCTTCAAATAAATATTGTCATTGGCTTTGCGCTTATTTAATTGAAAGGAATATATATGCGGTGCTTTATTGGCAGGCCAGCTGCCCGTCCATAAATATTGAATCACATTCATCACTTCGGATGATTCCCCGGCTTCTGTAAACAAGCCATACCAGGTGGGAGTACGTTCCTGTTTTTGCCCCCATAAAAAAACATACGAACCCAGGCATTTAGCCCTATCTTTTTCTATACCATATTCGTAGCGAGTTTTGTATACTGCTGCTTTTTCACTACTCGTTTCTTCAATACCAGATTTCCAGGGTGTTTGTAAACATTCCCAATGGCCTGTAGGCCCCCATTCTGTAACCATATATGGACCGTCCCAATTTGCTTCAACAATATCTTTGGGTAAACCTGCAAGTCCGCTGTACGTGTTTACAGACAAAAAATCTATTTGCTTACCTGCTGCTTTTATGTAATCAACTTCTCTTTTATTTATACCCGCCAATACAGTAGTTACCGGATGGTTGGGATCAATTTCATGTATCATCACTGCAATATCATTTACAGCATTCCACACTTTTGGGTTCTTATAATCAAGATTCAATTCATTGCCAATACCCCAAGCAAGCAAAGCAGGATAGTCTTTCAATTTTATCACTTCTGCCTTCATTTGGTCAAATTGTTTTTTAACCGCTACACTGTCATTATAATTAAAGCCATGCCTCTCAGGTGTTACCCTCAAACCCATTAAAACAGATAGCCCATATTTTTCTGCTGAGTCAAGAATTTTAATTCCGTTGTTGCTGTCCCATGTACGAATGGAATTTCCGCCGCAGGCAACCAGTTGTTTTAAATAACCACTGCCACCTGCACCTTTTACAAAATAAGGGTTACCGTTTCTTATAAATTGCCAGTTGTTATTTTCTTTTTTAATTACTGTTTTAATGGGCTTTTTATTTGTCTGCGCAAAGGAATTTGAAAGTTGTAAAAAAAAGACCAGCATAATCAACAGTGGCAATTTAGGTGTATTCATTATCTAAAAAATTATATTATTTATGATGACAATTACTGTGATTTTAAAACATTATTAGTGGCCCTTTATCCATCCGCCATCAACCGCCAATGACTGACCAGTAATATAACTGGCCCGCTCACTTACTAAAAATGCGGCTGCGGCAGCAAACTCTGCAGTGGTTCCAAATCTTTTCATTGGTATAGTTTCTTTTACCTCATTTACTTTTGGATTTTTCTCAATAAGCCCTTGAAGCCTGTTTGTGCTTGTGTAGCCCGGCAAAATGTTATTTACAGTAATGCCGTGTATGGCCACTTCGTTTGATAAACTTTTTACAAGCCCCAACAAACTTGAGCGTACAGCGTTAGATGAAATAAGATTGTCAGCCGGTTGTTTTACAGCTACAGAGGTAATAGTTAAAATTCGCCCGAAACCTTTTTCTTTCATGCCTGGCAATACCTGTTGAATAATATCTACTGCGCTTAGAAAAAGTAAATTGTAAATATTTTTCCAGTCATCTAAATTGAACTGCTCAAAAGGACCTGCAGCAGGACCACCAGTATTGGTAACTAAAATTTCTATATCACCAAATGCTTTTACACTTTTCTCAACCAAGTTTTTACGCTGTGCTTCCTCTGTAATATCGCATACAACGGCAAGCACTTTATTTTGTGCAACCATATTTATTTCCTGCTCCGTAGCAGCCAAAGCAACCACATCTGTGCCACAAATAATAACTTTAGCTCCTTCTTTTGCCAACTCCAATGCGACCGCTTTACCCAATCCTTTGCTTGATGCAAGAACAAGTGCAACCTTGTTTTGTATTCCTAAATCCATTTTAGATTATTTTCTTTTAGCATAAATTATTTTCTTAAATAAGCATCTGATCCATCAATCCAATCCTGCCTTGGGGGTGCAAAAGTATCTGTCTCAACAACTTTACCAATCATTAAAGCTTTGTGCCTGCGATTGCCCGGTATTATAATGGAATCACCCGCTGCTAAATCAATCGTTTCTTCTTCATTATCATCAAACCAAAAACGCAGTACCCCTTCAATGACCTCCGTAATCTGTTCGTTTTCGTGCGAGTGCCATGGCACAGTAAATCCATCTTCAAATTCCATTTTGGCTATCATTATTTTCTCACCATAAATGAATTGTCTTTTCATTTTTTCATTCACCTGATCTACAGGAATATAACTCCAATTAATTTTTTGCATGTTGTATATATTTATGAATTGATTAAAATAGGTTCCTCTACCGGTACTAACCAGTTGCGTTTGTCGGCTATTGTTCCTGCCCTAAGCCCTGTTATTTCGTTGTAAAGCATGGTACTTATTTTTTCATTATCAACAGGCAAAACCATCTGTATGTCACCATGTGTAATTTCTGCAATATGCGAAACCACTGCAGCAGTACCTGCACCAAAAGCTTCTTTCAACGTTCCTTTTTTATAGGCTTCTACTATTTCATCAATATAGATATCCCTTACTTCTACCCCAATATTTTTTTCTTTCAGTATATCTATAAAATAAGTTCTGGTAGTACCTTTTAAAACTGCCCCTGATAGTTTTGGCGTGATGACTGTATCACCAATTACAAAAAACAAATTCATCATACCCGCTTCCTGTATTTTTTTAAATGCCGGACTTTCAAGCCAGATGATCTGGTCAAATCCATTTTGTTTTGCAAGTTGTCCAGCTTTTAAAGAAGCTCCATAATTACCTCCGGTCTTGGCTTCGCCGGTGCCACCGGGCACAGCTCTTATAAAAGTTTGTTCTGTTATCAATTTTACGGGTTTATTAAAATAAGGTTGTGCAGGGCCGGTATAAATATAAAAGATATAAGAGCTGGATGGCGTTACACCCAATGAACTTTCTGTGGCAATCATAGTAGGACGCAGGTACAGCGCACTTCCAGCCTCTTTTGGTATCCAGTTTATTTCACAAAGGGTAATTGCTTTTAAAGCCTGTAGAAACATGTCTTCAGGCACTTCAGGCATGCACATCCGCTCAGCAGAAAGATTAAAACGTTTAATATTTAAATGCGGACGAAGCAGTTTAGGAACACCGTCAATACCAATGCTGGCTTTCATTCCTTCAAAAATACACTGGCAATATTGTAGGGCTTTTGATTGTGGATCGAGCATCAAAGCCTG
>JAYUZL010000178.1:0-4847 GCA_043751875.1 Ferruginibacter sp. | reverse complement strand
TATTCCACTGTTTAATAAAATTCTCTCATCCACATTATAACAATATTAAATAAATATTATACCAGTTCCATCTTTTCTTACTTTGCTCGTTTTACAAACAAGCTTTACAAGTAGTAACATACGCTTAAGTTTTAGTCTATTTTTTAGTCTACTAAATTAGATAAAGTGCAAAAATATTGAGTAAGGCAAGGTAGGAGATTGAACTGCTTATTGTTGTTATGAAACATTCACAATCGACAAATAGAGGTAAGGATAATTAAATATAAGTAAGGATTACCAACATTGATAATCCTTACTTTAGAGGTCCCTAGCGGATTCGAACCGCTGTAGAAGCTTTTGCAGAGCTTTGCCTAGCCACTCGGCCAAAGGACCAATCACATTTTCAAATTATTAATTTTGAAATGACCTGTTGCAAAAATAGGGAAATATTTAATCAGATTACTAAATTTTTCAGCGAAATTGAGTGCTTAAATGAATAGCATGAAAAGCATAGCAGCATCTGAATTAATAATAAATAACCGAGGCGCAGCCTATCATTTAAATTGTCGCCCAAACGAAATTGCACATACAATTATCACAGTTGGTGACCCCGATCGTGTTAAAGAAGTAAGCAAACATTTTGATAGCATTGAATGTAAAAATAATCACAGAGAGTTTGTAACCCACACGGGATTAATTGGCAGCAAGCGGGTTTCTGTTGTAAGTACAGGTATTGGTCCTGATAATATTGACATTGTTATAAATGAACTTGATGCTTTGGTAAATATTGATTTTGAAACCCGAACCATTAAAGAAAATCTTACACGATTAAATATTATTAGAGTTGGGACTTCAGGTTCTTTGCAGAAAGAAATACCTGTTGACAGTTTTGTAGTAAGCACACACGGACTAGGTCTTGATAATTTAATGAATTTCTACAGGCACAGCAACAACGAAGAGGAATTGCAAATTAAACAATCATTTGTAACTCATACGCAAATTGATGCCGTATCCCAACCCTATATTTTTGGTGCAAGTCCTGCATTATTAAAAGAGTTTGTAAAAGATTTTCACCATGGTATTACTGTTACTTGCCCTGGTTTTTACGGGCCACAGGGTCGTGTATTAAGGATTGGATTGGCGCAGCCAAATTTAATAGACAGTTTAACTTCATTTGCATTTGGTAGCCATCGTATCAGCAATTTTGAAATGGAAACTTCTGCTATTTATGGCCTTGGAAAAACTTTAGGACATCATTGCTTATCATTAAGCGCCATTGTAGCAAACAGGATCAGCAAAGAATTCAGCAAAGACGGAAATGCAGCGGTGGAAAAATTAATAGTAAAAACGCTCGAAATTGTAGGAAGTTTAAAATGATGAGAAACCTAACATTAAAAACCACTTACCACTAGTTAAACCCCACTTACTCTAAGAAAATATGGAACTAACTTTTTATAAATACCAGGGTACCGGAAACGATTTTATAATCTTTGATAACAGAGATGAAAAATTACCTTCATTTTCAGAAAAAACTATTAAGCAATTGTGCGATAGAAAATTCGGGATAGGTGCTGATGGAATAATGCTTTTGAATAACAAGACAGGTTTTGATTTTGAAATGGTTTATTTTAATGCTGATGGAAAACCAAGTAGTATGTGCGGCAATGGTGGACGCTGTATGGTCCGCTTTGCAAATGATATGGGTATTAAAAAAGAAAATTATACTTTTTTAGCAGTTGATGGTGAACATACAGCATCAATTGATTTAGATAATACGGTTCGCTTAAAAATGCAGGATGTGAATAATGCAGAATCGCATGCTAATTATGCTATACTTGATACAGGCTCGCCGCATTATATAAAATACACCAACGATTTAAAGCATAAAGATATTTATAAAGAAGGACGTGAAATACGCTACAGTTCTGATTTTGAGAAAGAAGGTATTAATGTAAACCTTGTTGAAAACACGGGCGATTATTCTATTTATGTTAGAACTTACGAGCGTGGGGTAGAAGACGAAACCCTAAGTTGTGGTACGGGAGTAACAGCAGCTGCATTAATGAGTGCACACCACGACAGAGGTTTTAACCAAATAGAAGTTCAAACAAATGGTGGACATTTAAGTGTAGAATTTAATAAAACTGGAGATAAGAGTTTTACTGATATTTATTTATGCGGACCTGCAACATTTGTATTTAAAGGGTGCATAAATATTTAAAAATACTCTATCATTCAATATTTTAATGTGGTTGACCATCGTTTGGTAGCAACAAATAAACCCTTTAGCGAAATATAAATTAATGTATTACTACCATTAAAGCAGGAAGAGTTTTCTAAGCTTTGAAATGCACTCGAAATACCTTTGGAGTTTTTTTAAGGCTTTACTTTACATAGAAGGCCGTAGCAGAGAATAATGTAGAGTTGATCGTAATTAAAACAACGACAATGAACAATATTTTTAATGAAAATGCTTTTTTTAAAATTCACAATTCCTATTTGTATTTTACTTACTAAAGAGCAGATTGTAACTATAAAATCATTTAAAATCAAAGTCTTCAAAAATTTATAAACAGTTTTTACAACTGCCATCCTGCTAAACAAAATATGATAGAGCTCAAAATATTTTAAAAATAATTAACATTTACCTAAATCATCTAAAAGAAATAAATCAACGGCTTAATTCCCTGAAGTAAAAATTATCTGCTGCAAATAGTAATAAAGAACTTTATCAATTAATGCGCATACAAAAAACGATGATTTATTTGTAACCGTTTTCAACAGCAATTTGCTTTTGCTGCCGAAACTGGCTATAAAGATTTTCAAGAAAAGGGTACAAATTAAAATGACTTTTTAGATAACTTTGAATAGAAACTTCGCAGGCATTATAAACAGCAATACCTATAACAATATTTTGATAAGCACGTTATATGCTTTGCCAGCATTACCAGCAACAAATAGAACAAAGTATTAAAAAAATTAACCATCCCAAGACTTTTGCTCAGTATTTTAATGCCTAATGTCAGCATTTATGGTGTGAATGATTCTACCCCTTATAATAATTCTACCTTCGCTTTTTAAGTACAAAGTCAGTTTGTATTTTTATACAATACATGTGACTTTTAAATTTGTAAAATAAAAAATAGAATGATCACTATTCGCATTTATGGAATTTTAATAAACGAGCAGCAGCAAATTTTAGTGAGCGATGAATTTATAAGAGGAATGTATGTTACAAAATTTTGTGGCGGCGGGCTCGAAGAAGGCGAAGGCACAAGAGATTGTCTCCGCAGAGAATTTATGGAAGAAATGAATTTAAACGTAGAAGTTGGAGAACATTTTTACACCACAGATTTTTATATGCCATCAGCTTTTAGAAAAGGCGACCAGATAATGTCCATTTACTACAAAGTAAAAGCACTCGAACCTATTACTGCTCCACTTCGCACAGAACCTTTTCAGTTTGATGAAAGAGAAATGAACATGTATAACAAAACTGGTGAAACAGAAACCTTTCGCTTTATAAACCTTGCAGATTTAAATGAAGATTGCCTTACTCTACCAATTGACAAAATAATAGTACAAATGATTTTAGCTGAAAAATAAATTTGTATTTATTCATCTGCTGATGGGCCATAACTTCCTGGAATAGGAATATCAAGCATTCTTAAATAAACACCTAATTGAGCCCTGTGGTGTATACTGTGGTTAAGAACCCATGTTCTCATAACCTGAGCCTTCGGCATGGTAAAATAAATTTCGGCACCGTTCCTCATTGTCCATGGTTTTGCCATTTCTTCGTCAGTAGCATTTTCAAGTATTGATTTAGATGTAGATAAACATTTATCAAACAATGCAAGCAACTCTTCATTGGTAGTAAGTGCTTCAGGTACAAAATCAAGTTTTACAAAATCGAGTTCATCCTGCTGTACTGTTTCTTTTGCCCAGCCATAAATTTCGGCAATGTGCCTGGCAAGGTTTCCCATCGGCATGCTTTTTTCATGCGGTTTATAATTGCTTTTATCAAAAGGAAAAAGCGCCAGCATTTTTCTTGTGGTGATGGCTTCTGCTTGAAGCTCTGCTAACATTAATTTTGCAATGGTCATGGCAGTAAAATTTATTTTTGATATAAAAAATTTAAAAATTCTATCAGCCATAAGCCGGATTCTGTTTCGTTGTAAAAAAATTACAACAAAGGCTGTCATTTATCTGGCTGCAACATTACTGTTACAATCTTGCTGCCTACCCTCCGCTGCGCACAGTGGCCTATGCAACAAACGAGCCGCCTGCTTTTCACAAAAGCGAAACCAGCGGTATATGTGGCATTACAGCATGCAAAGTTTACCCATCCCCTACATTACTGCATGGGACTGTGAGCTCTTACCTCACATTTTCACCCTTACTTCAACTATAAGTTAAAGCGGTTATTTTCTGTGGCACTTTTTCTTGTTCTACTACTAAAACAGCTGGCAGTTAACCAGTGCATTGCCCTTTGCTGTCCGGACTTTCCTCTCCGCATAAATACGGAGCGACAGCCGGCTGATAGAAATACAAAAATAAGTTTGTTTTTATTATTGTACCAAATAGGTTTGGGGCTGTAAAAATGTAAGCCTTTATCATCATTTGTTGCGGCTGTCCGCAGTACTCCTCTCTCCGCTGCGCTCCGTTGTGGGGTACTGCTTCCCATCCGCCAGTCCTTCAGCAACAAATCTTATTTCAACATCTAAATTCGACACACAACTTAACTAACTTAGCCGCATGAATACTTATGCAGAAGAAAATTATTTAAAAGCTTTGTTTAACCTTAGCAACGAAAATGGCGAAGTCACCGTGCAGGAATTAAGCATTGAATTAAAAATAAAAATGCC
>JAYUZL010000177.1:0-2646 GCA_043751875.1 Ferruginibacter sp. | reverse complement strand
AATAGTATTGCTATGCGTAATTTATTCTTTACCGCATCTTTTTATTTTTGTATTCTTTCAGTAAATGCCCAGTCGGGCGATAGTATCATTGCGCAAATTAAATCAGTTAATAAAACAATTTCGAATCAGCCATGCAGTTTTGCCTTTGCGACTCCTATTTCAAACCGGGCGATGAATGTTTTTCTTGCCGATAAAACAGGCTACGTTGCTGAAAGTACCGACCTCTCTTTTTACACCAACTATCTAACTTTTAATTCATCCGAAGGAAAACTTACCATCAACCATAATTTTCAAAACGAAAATGGTGCTGATGGACCTATACAAAAATTATTGAGCGTTGGTGTTAGTGCCAATATTGCCAACAGTTTTGGAGCTGCATTTTTAGATAAACAATTTGAGAATGAATTAGGCCTTACCGTAAGTTATAAATGGATTGGCAAAGTAAAAACCCATTTTGCAGGTTGTACACAACCCGCCAATAATAGCAACCAAAAACTAGCAATGGATGCCTTGCGTGCAGCAATAGTGTATTCGCTAACAATCGAAATAAATAAAAAGGAAGCCGATTTTAAAAATGCTATAAATGCTATTGACAGTAAAGATGTTCCTGAACAAAATATTGAGAAGGCCAGGACACTGATACTGCAGAATTTTTATGAAGAATTGAAAATGGATGCTGAAGAAAAATTCGCAAAACAGCAGGCAGAAATACTCACCAAAACAAAGAACTTCAAATTGATTACTACATGCTGGAGCAGCCTTACTGCTAACCTTCCTTTGGCATTTCCAAAATACACCGTTGCAAAATCACTTACAGATATTTTGCAGCAAAAACATTCTTATCCATTGGAACTTATGTTTAGCCATACAAGGTTTTTGGAAAGCAGTAAAACCGGCAGGATATTTTTTACGCTGAGTGCAAAACTTCTTCTTAATAATTCAAAACTTAGCTATGCACTTGATAAAGTAAATGCACAAGAATATAAAAATATTGGGGGAACAGATACACTTCATTTTGACCAACTTAAAAATAATACCGCATACATAGGATTGTATAAAACCTTTGCTACGACTTCGTTAGAGGCTAGAATGGTCTATTTTCCTACAGGCTCACATGTTGGTATCAGTTTTTTGGCGGAGCAAAACTTTGGCAGGTACCATCTGCTCAATGGCAGGCTGGGTATTCCAATTGTGCTGATAAACAGTAAAAAAATACCTGCTGTTAATTTTGAAATCTATGTATTGTTTTTTGATATAAATAACAAAATAAAACAGCCTCAAAAATTTGGTAATAAAACTGCAATTGGTCTTGGCGTGGGCATACCTTTTAGCAGGCTGATGTATTAAGCAGATACAACAGATTGCTTTGTATCCGGAATTTATTAAAGCCTTATCTGAGCAGATGAAATAAAATGATCAAACCTTCCTTTGGTTATTTGCAAGGAACCAAAATCGGCATCAAACAACCCTGATATATTTCCTGTAAACGTGTTCGTCGCCACAGAGTCAAACCGGGCAGTTTGGAAAAAGATATTACCTTTTCCTTTTGTGTAAACTCTATTAAAATCAGGTATTTCTGTTTCAAAAAAACCATTGGTACTGTCTATACTCAATCGTGTTCCCTGCAAGGCAGATAAATCTCTGAAAGTAAAATTGGCAGGTACGGCATAATGCAGGCTTAAATAGCCCTCGCTATTTCTATCAGCTTCATAATATCCACGCCATTGTATTATTAGTGTATCTTTTGCATTGGTGGCTGGTTGCCTGTTAATTTGTACTTCGTAGTTTGTACCTAATCTAAAGCCTGAAGAAGTTCTGGCAACCGTTCTCCAGGGTTTGCCTGCTATAAAACAGGAGGAAAGATTATTACCGGTGTTTGAGAAGATCGCTATTCCTTTATCCTGCCCGTCTGCATAATACTTCGTGGCATTTTTTGAGCAACTCAATAGTATAAAGACTGCAAAGAATATAGACAGCCATTTTTTGGTGCAATTATTTTTCACGCTTACTTTTTTTAATTAAGATGGAATAACCTGCATTTAAATATAAGGGAGCCATTAAACCAAAAGAGGCTGGATATTTTAATTTTGCAGTGGGTGTTGAGGCAATAATTAGCTGTGTAAAAAAGCGGCCTTTTTTTAATTTGCGCATGTATTCCAAACCTCCGCTTATAAATAATCCTTCAGCAGTCAATGTTCTGTCTGGGTTTAATATCGTATAATTATTTTTATCGTATTTATATGCTACTGTAAACCTTTGTGCATTTAAACCTGCATATAAAATAACCGAAAAAATATTATTGGTTTTGCCGCCCGTGATAGTAATGCGATTGCCAACCGCCAGTGAAAAAGAGGATGCACAAATTGTTTTTTCTGCATTGGAATATAGTGGCAATCCTGGATTAATGCTAAAAGATGAATCACCGGAAAGATATTTTAACGGCCAAGTTTTTTGTAATAGCAAAATAATTTCGTAGTGCCTGTTTGTACGAAGGCTTAATTGAACGGCGGTGTTAATTTGCTTAAACTTATTGTGATTGTTTATATCATACTGAAAGCCGGCAACGGGTTCAATATACAATTGTGCTTTGCAAGCTGTAGTAATCAGGTGCATGGTTATCATTAGGGCGACCATTTTTTTCATACA
>JAYUZL010000176.1:0-8262 GCA_043751875.1 Ferruginibacter sp. | reverse complement strand
TCTTTAATAAGTAAAAAAGTTATTGATGGTAAAATAGAATTTAAAGATTTGATGGGAAGTATGCTTAATATGGGCAGCAGCGAACATTTTACCGAAGATGATTTTAATGAAGACGATTTTAATTAACTTTCAATAAATAAAAAAAAGCGTAAAGATTTAATTTTTTACGCTTTTTTATCCATTTATTTTATAAGTAATCCAAGTTTTAATCCAAAAGTAACTGACAAGGAGGGACTGTTTCCTAATCTTGAATTACCATAATTAAAAGCACTGTTGGTACTATAGTATTGGTAATTATTGTTGCTGGCTTCATACTGATAAGAATCTTTTTTATTATCAAAGCCGTAACCAATTCCAAAATAAGTATCCAATAAAATTTTTTCTCCAAATACATACTGTTTACCTAATTCTAATTGCAACGCTCCAAATGTTACATTTTGTTTGCTTAAAACTGCTTGTGCTAAACTGGTTTTAGAAATGATAATATTTTCTTTATAATGACCAACGTATACGGTAGGCTTAAAATAGGTCCCTTGCATTAAATGTGACATTTTTGTTTTTCCAAAAAAAATGAAGTCAGGTAATTTATTAAATTTATATCCTGCTGTAATAAAACCCCCGGCCTGGCCTCTTTTTACGTTTAATGATGAATTGGAATAGTTGTCATAAGAATAGAACGGTTCCGATTTTCCAAGTCCAATAATTCCGATACTAACTTCAAAACTTTTTCCGACACCTATACTTTTTTCATAACCAAATTCTGCATAACCGTATAAGGGTGAAAAGAAGTTAATTTTAATAGCTTTGGTTAACTGACCATCATACGACTCCATATCTTTAAGATTATCAGAAAAAATCTGAACTTTTCCATCAGCGGCAATAATTTTCTTTATTCTGTCAGTTTCCAAAGCATAAATTGGTCCTTCCGGTTCATTTAAATTTCTGTATTTTATGTCAGAAGAGCCTACTTCAACCAGTTTAACTTCTAAAACTTTTCCATTTTTACGATAAATTTTATCCTGTGCTTTAGCAGAAATTGACAAAAGAGCAAGGAGTGTGACAAACAAAAAATTTAATTTCATAATAAAAATTTTAATTATTTGAATGTAATTTAAATGGAACTTAGAAAAACTCTCTTGACATAAGTCAATAAAATTAAAAGTTAGGTAGTATTAAAGAAGAAAATGCTGCATCAAAAAAAAGAGCTATACAATATTTACTTCTTTTTGCAGGGTTACATTAAACATAAGTTTTACTGCGTTTATTATTTTTTCACTTACAAGTAAAATTTCTTCGCCGGTTGCATTGCCATAATTTACCAATACCAATGCCTGTTTTTCGCTGCAGCCTGCATCATTTAATCTGTACCCTTTAAAGCCACATTTTTCTATTAACCATCCGGCAGCAAGTTTGGTTTCATTATCGCCAACAGCGTAGCCGACAATTCCTGGAAATCCGATTTTTAAAATCTGAAACTGTTCATTTTTTATAGTGGGGTTTTTAAAAAAACTTCCTGCATTGCCAATAACTTTTGGGTCGGGCAATTTGCTTTTACGTAGGCTGATAACTGCATCGGAAATAGCTTTTATTGAAACATCTTGTACACCCATTTTTTGTAATTCGGTTTCTATTGCACCATAGCTAGTATTAAAAACAGGGGTTTTATTTAGTCTGAATGTGACGGATGTAATTACAAATTCTCCCTTTAGTTTATTTTTAAAAATACTTTCCCTGTATCCAAATTGGCAGTCTTTATTTGTGAAGCAAACTATTTTTTTATCATTGATATGATAGGCTTCGAGTTCATAAAAAATATCTTTTACTTCCACACCATAAGCACCAATATTTTGCATGGGCGATGCACCTACGCTGCCTGGAATGAGCGAAAGATTTTCTGCTCCTGCCAGATTTTTTTCTATACAATATAATACAAACTCCTGCCAACCAATGCCGCCACCTGCTTTTACGTATACATACTGTTCATCATCTTTTATAATCTCTATGCCATCTATCTCATTTTTTAAAATAAGCCCATCAAAGTTTTTGGTAAATAAAATATTACTACCACCACCAAGTATTAATTTTTGCCCTTTGCTGTGTTCTAAGATTTCTGCTAATTCAATATCATTTGAAAATCGTGCAAATTTTTTTGCAAAGACATTTATGCCAAAACTGTTGAAATTTTTTAATGAATAATTATCGTGAAAGTGCATGTTGCAAATTATTGAAACATTGTGAAAGTTTAGTTTATCAGTGCCACAATTAGATCTGATTAAAAATTTTCAGTTTAAGCGAGGTCAATTAATTTTATTTACCCAAAAGAAAATTACTTAACAGAACAAGTTCATAACTATGATGAACATAGCTGCTTTTTTATTTGTAAAACAACTTGCTGGATCTTAGAAAAATATTTTTTTTACAATGGATCTACATCTGTAAAGACTACGATGGATTTGTAATTCTTTTCGCCGTGCAATAAATTTATATGGTTGCTAATTACTTTTCTGTACGTTAAGCTCATGCCTGCTTCTTTTGGAAGTTTAATCATAAGTTCCATGAGGTACATGTTGCGAAGCCGCCCTACAACAGGCGCTGCCGGACCTGTAATAAATTCTTTTAAATCTTGCGAAAGCAATTGAGCCAGTTTATTTGCGGCAGCTTCTACCGTTTCTTTTACCCGGTGCTTTAAGGTAATCATCACCATTCGGCTAAAAGGGGGATAAAAAAAATCCTTTCTTTTTTCTATTTCAAAATCGTAAAACTTTTCGTAATCATGCTGCTGTACCAGTAAAAGTATCGGGTGTTTTGCATTCGTGGCCTGTATCATTACTTTACCTTGTTCATGCTTTCTGCCTGCTCTGCCGCTTACCTGTTCCATAAGTTGGAAGGCTCTTTCATTTGCCCTGAAATCAGCAAAACTTAGCAACCCATCAGCATCCAATACACCAACCAAACTTACTTTTTCAAAATCCAAACCTTTTACGACCATTTGTGTTCCTACCAAAATATCGAGGCGCTGCTGTTCAAAAAGATGAATCAGATTATCGTGTGCAGTTTTGCCCCGCACACTGTCCACATCCATCCGCGCAATTTTAAAAGTGGCAAAGTCATTTTCGAGTTGCTCTTCAATTTTTTCTGTTCCAAAATTTTTCTCCAGCCAGTTGTTGCTTCCGCAGGCAGGGCAGTTAATGAGTTTGGGATAAGTACTGCCGCAATAATGGCAATGTAATTTGTTGCTGTATTTATGTAATGTAAGTGACACATCGCAATGTACACATTGCGGCAAATACCCACATGTACCACAAATAAGATAAGGATTGTAACCTCTTCTGTTTTGAAAAAGTATTACTTGCCTGTCAGCTTCTACTGCTTTTTGAATAGCTTCTTTTAACTGCGGGCTTATCATTACTTTGCCCTTCTGTACAACCTGTGTTGTATTGATAATTTCTATCTCAGGTAATTTTATGCCTCCAAATCTTTCCTTTAATTCAACCAAGCCATATTTATTTTGTTTGGCATTGTAATAAGTTTCCAGCGATGGTGTTGCACTGCCCAGTACAATTTTTGCTTTAAAAAGTGATCCGTAAAAAATAGCTGCATCTCTTGCATTGTAGCGTGGTGCAGGGTCCTGCTGTTTGTATGATGGATCATGCTCTTCATCTACAATTACAAGCCCCAGTTCTTTAAACGGAAGAAACAATGAACTCCTTGCGCCTAATACAATTTTTATTTCGCCGGTTCTTATTTTGTTCCAGAGCTCAATGCGTTCCTGGTTATTAAATTTAGAATGGTAAATAGTTATGTTTCCGCCAAAATGTTTTTGTAGACGCCTTATAATTTGTGCAGTAAGGGCAATCTCGGGTAACAGATACAATACCTGTTTACCCTGCATAAAATATTCCTCTATTAGTCTTATATAAATTTGTGTTTTACCACTACTTGTAATTCCATGCAACAGACAAACATTTTTTGCTCTAAAAATATTTCTTACTTCTGCCAACGCATTTTCCTGAGCCGCACTCAAGTCAAAGTCTATATTGATATTTTTAGGCAGAGATTTTACTCTGTCTATACTCCGCTTCTCAACAAACAAAATATTTTTATCTGTAAGGCTTTTTAATTGCGCAACAGATGCGCCTGATTTCTTTAGCAATGCTGTTTGTGTAACTTCTCCTTCGGTTTTATTTACATGCAAAAATGCCAAGAGTAATTCCATTTGTTTGGGTGCGCCTTTCCAATCGTTTAGCAAAGGCGCAAGCTCATTTTCATTTGCAAACTGTGGATTTAGTATTACATAGTTTTCCTTTTTTGTTTTGTACTTGTCATTTAATTCTTCTCTTATAAAACAAACATTTTTTTCTATAAGCTTTTTTATGGTCGGGTACACATGTGTAGCATCCATTACCTGCTGTACTTCTGTTATGGTTAATTCTTTTTTTATAAGCAAAGCTTCACTCACTAAAAATTCTTCATCACCAAGTCCTGTAAAATCATCTCCATATTCTTCATTAAAAATTAAAACAGTTTCGCTGCTCAGTTTAAAATTTGCAGGTAATGCAGCAGCCATTACTTCTCCCTCCGTACACATATAATATTCGCTCATCCATTGCCACAGTTTTAATTGCTGGGGGTATATAAGTGGCGTATCATCCAATACATTTAGGAGAGGTTTGGTTTTATAAGGAGGCTCTTCTGTAATTATTTTTTTTATAATACCGGCATATTTTTTATTTTTTCCAAACAAAACTTCTGCACGGCAGCCTGGTTGTGCAAACGCAACCATATTTGCCGGAACGCTGTATGTGTATACATTTGGTAGTGCCAGCGGCAAAATAATTTCTGCCCAGTAGCCGGATATCGGTTCATTAAAATTTAATTCATTTTCCTTAACCATAGTGAATTTTTTACTGCAAAGTCGCAAAGAAATTATGCCGGTATATCTAATTACAATTTGAAATAATTATAAAAAACTGAACTTCATAACTCTTAATTGCCAATTTCTAATTTTATTTCACCCAGCTCGCTCCATACCTAAGTAACCCGTTTTCCATTTCTTCGTACACTTTTTCTTTCAGCAAAAGCATATTATTACCGGGTAATATTTCGGGCAAAAAAACTGCTCGGCTTTTGCCGGGGCTAAGGCTAAAAATACTGTGGTAATTTAAGCGGTCATAAGCATCTAAAAAAAGAACCGGTTGTATGGGTGTTTTTGTTTCTACTGCAATTTTAAATGCACCATTGTAAAATTCTTTTAATGGTTTTTTCGTCATATTAAAAGTCCCTTCCGGCGCCATCACAACTGATATATTTTTGGCTAAAACCTTTTTTAGTTGTTGAACACTTCTTATTCTGCCCCCATCACTTTCTCTGTCAACCATTACAGTAGCTTTTCTATAAATATAGCCAAACACAGGTACTTTACTCATCTCTGCTTTGCCAAGAATACGGATTGGATCTTTTCTAAAAGCCTTCAAAATAAAAGGAATATCCATATAAGAAATATGGTTAAAAACAAAAATTACTGCATGGTTTTTTGATTTTGGCACTTCAAAAATATTTGTATGTCTAATACCCCATAAAAGCAGCACAACATCTGCCCAGAATCTACAAATACTGTATATCATATTTCCGCCCTTTACTTTACCAAAAAGCGAAGCAACAACGATAAACGGGAACAGCAAAAACATCATTAAAATAAATGTAAGCAGTGCATAAATACTGTAAATGTAACCGACGATTTTTTTCATAATATTTTTCCATCACGAATATACAATTTCATTTTTTGCAGAAAAGTTTGGTGCTTCCAGCTTCATACATTAGTGAAGCTTCTGTCCCGCACTTTTTACTTTTTTGCCCAAGGAAACAATGCCACAAGCATTTCATTCAATATTAACAACCAAAAAAGCATTACTGTTTATTGTAACGGTATCACCTACGCAAGTACCTATCAGTTTTGCACCAAGTGGTGATTGTGGTGAAATTGCCATAATGGTTTCTCCGTTAATACTCAGTTTTCCTAAAGCAACACTTATATAAAAATTTCCTTTGTTTGTTTTTACATAGCTGCCCGGCAGAATTTTGACTGTAATAATATCAGAATTGATAGTCAATAAAGCCGACCGTTGTTCCAGCGCATCCTGTAATTGCACGCGTATATTTGCCTGTTCTATCTGCAACATGGCCAGTGCAGTTTCATGCTTGTCACCGGCAGTACTTTTTGTTTCATTGCTGCCACTTTCTTTAAGGTCTGCAAGTGT
Source organism: Ferruginibacter sp. (assembly GCA_043751875.1). Taxonomy (GTDB): domain Bacteria; phylum Bacteroidota; class Bacteroidia; order Chitinophagales; family Chitinophagaceae; genus Ferruginibacter. The sequence continues at coordinate 2,005 of JAYUZL010000176.1, read as the reverse complement.
TTTCTGCAGCATTAAAATTTTATTATTGATAGTATCAATAAAATGGCCATGTATTTGTTGCTTAATGTGCATTAATATATAAAATGAAACATCCTTTATAAAATTATTTAATTCTACATTAATCTCTAAAATAAAAAGTATGTCTACAAAAGAAATATGGATCAACCTTCCGGTTAAAGATGTTGCAAAATCAAAAGAGTTTTATAAAGCTATCGGTTTTGTGCTCAATACAGCACATGGTAATACAAATGACTCAGCATCCTTTTTAATAGGCGAGAAAAATATGGTTTTAATGCTTTTTCAGGAAGATGTTTTTAAAAGCTTTACAAAAAACAACTTAACCGATACAGCTCTATCATCGGAAGTTCTTATTTCTTTAGATTCTGAAACAAGGAACGGGATAGATGAAATGGCAAATAAAGTGGAAGCTGCCGGGGGCAATGTTTTCAGCAAACCGGAAGAAACACAAGGCTGGATGTATGGTTGTGGCTTTACTGATATTGACGGTCATCGCTGGAATATGCTGCATATGGATAAAAGCAAAATTCCACAGCTTGCTAACAGCAACGAAGAATGCATCCTTGTACATACAATTGTAAATGCAACCGCAGAAAAAGTGTGGCAATATTTTACTTTGCCTCAACACATTACTAAATGGAATAATGCTTCTGATGAATGGCACACTACCAATGTAATAAACGATTTAACAGTTGGTGGGAAATTCCTTTATCGTATGGAGGCAAAAGATGGCAGCATTGGTTTTGATTTTGATGGACATTACTCTCACATTAAAAAAGAAGAAGCTATTGCATATATATTAACAGATAGCAGGAAAGTAAACATTCATTTTGAAAAAGTTGAAGAAGGAATAAGAGTTACCGAAAGCTTTGAAACGGAAAGTGAAAATCCAATCGAAGTGCAAAAACATGGTTGGCAAGCAATTTTAGACAACTTTAAAACTTACACTGAAAATAACTAGCCGCTGTAATAATTATTGCAAGACGCTATTTAAATCTGTCCTCTTTCTTATTTTTAAACTTTGCAAATTATTACTACAAGTATAAAGTGGGGTTTTTAAAATATGCTTAGGTTAACCGCCGTATAATTATAAGTAGTTGATATTGGATAATATTATGATAATTTGAAAGCTATTTTGAATAGTAAAAACAATATTCTTACAAAAGTTAGATTATTTTATATAAAATGTCTTACTTTTGCAGTCCTAAATTTGGACTCGATATGTTAGCAATTGTAAAAATAGCTGGTCAGCAATTTAAAGTAAAAGCAGGTGATAGCCTGTACGTTCCTCATATTGAGGGTAAATCAGGAGATTCTGTGGAATTTTCTGAAGTGTTGTTCACGCAAAATGGCAATGATATTTTAAGCGGAGCGGGCGTAAAAGCGATTGTAACTGCTGAAATTATTAGCGACTTAGTTAAAGGGCAAAAAGTAATCGCCTTTAAAATGAAAAGAAGAAAAGGTTTCCGTAAAAAGCACGGTCATCGTACCCAGTATACTCATTTAAAAGTAACTGCAATAGCGTAGTTGTTTGCCTTTTTATTTTATGCAGAAACGTCATAAGATATATAGCTTAAAAAGAATAAAAGCGTAATTTAATAAAAAAATAAAAATGGCACATAAAAAGGGTGAAGGTTCCGTAAAAAACGGTCGTGATTCACAAAGTAAAAGATTAGGCGTGAAAATATTTGGAGGCCAGGCAGCTATTGCTGGGAATATCATTATTCGCCAGCGTGGTACTCAATATCATCCTGGAAAAAATGTTGGTGTTGGTAGAGATTTTACCATCTTCGCAATGACAGATGGAATGGTAGAATTCAGAAAAACAAAAGGCGATAAAACTTTTGTTTCTGTAAATGCGATAGTAGAAACAGCATAATTTTTTTATTTTTTTTTGGTAGTATCAAAATAGTATTTATTTTTAAGTATTATTACTAACCATAATTAAATTCAAAAAAATGGCAACAGCAAAAAAAGCAGCTCCTAA
>JAYUZL010000175.1:0-13735 GCA_043751875.1 Ferruginibacter sp. | reverse complement strand
TCACACTACTTTATTCAATATTAAAGGCAAGACAATTTACAATGCAGGATTAGCCACCAGTTGGCTTTTCTTTGCACCTTGTGCTTACTTTTTCTTTTCAATTGTTTATACAGAACATCTAATTACAATAACAAATTATTTAATTGGTATTCCACTTGGAGTAACCTTAAATTTATTTGGAATATTAAAACTTATTAACAGGATGGCTGACAAAAACACAATATATATTTTTGAGCAACGAAATTTGTTACCAAAAGACAGAAAAAACAACATCGGCTAACACGAACTGTTTAAGTTTTATTAAAAAGATAATGAATACAAATCTAAAGGGTGCTGCTTAAAATTGTAGCAATCGGCAGTAAGAATATAGTAGCCTTTGTTTAGGCTGGGAAAGCATCCCTGAACATTTTTTTATATTAATTATATTTATTACATTTAGTAAGTATTTGTGGGCAGATATGAATTTTAATGCCAAACTGCTACAAAGCCCCCCTTCCGCTGGCGGTAATACCAAAACCATGACAGACCCTAAAATAAAGTGAAATGAAAATATGTCTTTTAATTCTGCTTATTATCGGCACCTCCAGTTTCAATAATGAATTGAATGCACAAATCTTCTCTGTTGGTGCCAGTGGATTAACTCTTAGGGCCGGGGCGACATTCTTCGCAGATGGCCTGATTCTTACCCCTTCGGCCGACATAACACTGTCCGGCATGTCGCTGAGCAGAAACAGCACAGTTTCACACGCTACTTCTAATCCATACATTTCAAGAGTTTATCGTTTCAGCGCCAACACCCCTGCTTATAGCGGAAAGGTGCAGATCAATTACATTGATCCTGGAGAACTGAATAGTATTCCCGAAGCCAATCTCGAGTTGAATGTGCACAATGGCACCCAGTGGCAGTCCATTTCAGGAACTGATAATGCATCCCTTAATTATGTTTTGAGAAACCGGTAACCAATTTAGCATTGAATGAATTGACACTTGCCAACATATTAACGCCACTGCCGCTTAGCTAGCTTTCTTTTACCGCCAGCAAACAAAACCAAACGGCCTTATTACAATGGAGTACTGTCTTGGAGCAGAGCACACAAAGTTTTTTAGTACAGCATAGTGCAGATGGCACAAACTGGGTTACCATTGGCACCCTTGCTGCTGCAGGTAACAGTACCAATACCAATCATTATAATTATGTACACAATAACCCGCTTACTGGTATTAATTACTATCGTATAAAACAAACAGATGCTGACAACCACTACAGCTATAGCCCGGTAAGAACAGTACTGTTTACAACTGCCGGGCAGCCATTTATTATACTGGGCAATCCGGTTACCAATGGAACACTGTTGGTGCAAGTGTACACCGCTACCGCCCTTTCGCTATATACAGCCGATGGCAAATTGGTGTGGGAGCAATCGCTTAATGCCGGGCTTAAAAATATTAATGTGAGCCGATATAGCACGGGCACTTATTTTTTACATTCAGTAAATAAAACAGAAAAAGTAGTAATACAATAAAAACAAAAAAACAAAAAATTATGAACAAGATTTTCTATCTTTTTATTGCCCTTTTATTTATTACCAGTGTAAATGCACAAGTAGGTATTGGCACTACAACTCCAAATTCCCAAGCTGCATTGGATATTACATCCACCACCCAGGGATTGCCTCCACCCCGTATGGATTCAACTGCACGAAATGCTATAGCCACGCCACCGGCGGGGCTTATTATTTATAATACAAGCATCAATGCTTTTCAATGCTATAATGGTACCGCATGGTATTCAACAGTACATTTCATTGGCGAAAGTTACGGCGGCGGCATTGTATTTTATGTGTACGATAACGGGCAGCATGGTTTAATAGCAGCCACTGCCGATCAAAGTACGGCGATACGATGATATAACAGTACTTATCCCGTTACAAATGCTGTTAGAGATGGTATAAGTACAGGTATATTTAATACGGAGCGTATTATTTCTAATCAAGGTGCAGTAGCTTACTCTGCTCAAATATGTGCCAACTATAAAGGGGGTAATTATGGCGATTGGTATTTACCTTCAAAATACGAGTTGAATTTATTGTACCAGCAAAAAACGGTGTTTGGCTTTTTTGCTAGTAACTATTATTGGAGTTCTACGGAGATTGATAACTACTACGCATGGTACCAGGATTTAGGCAATGGTTCCCAGAACTACACCCCTAAGTTTTACAACTACTATGTGCGTGCTATTCGGGCTTTTTAACTATTGGCCATTTAACTATTTTTTTTACCGCAAAGCGGTCGAATTTAATTTTTATGGCTATATATTATGACTTACCGGTTTACAGAGATACGTACAGACTTATTTTTAAAGATATTTGAATGTACCAAAGATTTTAGTAAGGAGTATAAATATACCTTGGGGCAAGATATGAAACGTGATGCCTAGCAACAGGTGCGCAGTATTTATAGAGCCAATACGGCACAACAAAAAGGAGTGCTTTTAGAAATATATATGGATGATTTACTTGTTCTGAAATAAGTTATCTAATAATAACCATAATAGACTTGATGCAATAAATGATTAAAAGATAGAAGATAATGACACCTCAAAATTTAAAAAGTATGCAATCAACAGACATAGAAAAAAGCGGAACATTGACAATAAAATCTATTAGAAATTTTATTGTTGACAATGGAGTTACTGAAAGCGACACAATAATTCTTAATAGCCTAAACTTTGACGACATTGTTTTGGAGTATCGTCAGACTTATAGCAAAAGTGTTACCATGCCATTTTATTTTCTTACGGTTTTAATAATCGAAAGTTCTATCACAGACAAAGTAAATCTTGATAGAATTAAAATTATAAAGGATCATCCACAAAGATTTTTTCAAGACCATTTACTTTTTTCAAAACGAAATGTAAAATTTAATGACCTTCCATACGCCTAAAAAATTATTTACATGTGTAGTTGGTGTGGGAATTTAGTTGACGAAGACGGGTCTGAGTTTACACCTAAGACAAGAAAAAATAAATTAGAAATCTTAGAAAAATTTGAAGGTCAAATTACACAAAAAGATGTCAATGGAAAGTGTTGTCCAAATGTGTATGACGAATAATTGCGAAGAATGGCAGGCACCAACATGGAGTTTTGTGTAAGTGTGGGACGTTTAAACAATCGGCTGAAATTGGTTATCAGCATCTGTTCCAGCGGACGAATATCTATTTGGCTTTTTGTTTTTAACTTGTAATTTAGTTTTTAATTGGCTTTAGTTTCAGGGCTTGACCAGCAATGAATCCCCAACCTGCTGCAATTCTCGAACGTCCCCAGCAATAGTAGATTATGTTTTATAAATAAATAATTATTGCCAGATATCTTTTAAAATATTATCTAAAATTTCGGTGCCAATTATATTAAAATAATTTGTATGTTGAAAGGTGATTGACGAGCTGCAAAAGCTATTGTAAATACTTAAAGATTTTTGACCTTTGAAAGTTTTTATTCTTAAATTGTAGTTGTCTTTACAGAATTATGTTCCCGAAAATTGCTTAGCCGTGACCAAACAACAATCCAACTCCTTAAATCAAACATCTCGCAGAAGTTTTATTAAAAATTCCGCCTTGATTGGTGCCGGTATTCTTATTCTACCCAGACATCTTTTGGGAAGGGGGTTTATAGCACCGAGCGACAAATTAGTAATTGCGGCGGTTGGAGTTGGGGGTAAAGGGCAAAGCGACATTGCAAGTTTTTTTAAATCGGGTAACTGTAACATCGGTTTTCTATGCGATGTAGATGATGTGAGAGCTACAAATTCCAGAACTAGTTTTCCTAAGGCAAAATATTATCGTGATTGGAGAGAAATGTATGACAAAGAGCACAAGAATTTTGATGCTGTATCTGTATCAACTCCCGATCATAACCATGCTGTGCAAACCATGGCTGCAATGAAAATGGGTAAACACGTTTACGTTCAAAAACCATTAACCCATGACATATTTGAGGCGAGGGCTCTCACAGAAGCTGCACTAAAATATAAAGTTGTCACCCAAATGGGAAACCAGGGTGCTTCCGGTGATGGTGTAAGGCAATTGATGGAGTGGTATGATGCGGGGAAAATAGGCGATGTTTCAGAAGTGTATTGCTGGACTGACAGACCCGTATGGCCTCAGGGAATTCCGTGGCCTTCTACAAGTGGTAAAATTCCTCCTACATTGGAATGGGATCTATGGCTCGGAACAGCCCCTAAGAAAAATTATATAGAAAAGCTTGTTCCTTTTAACTGGCGTGGCTGGTGGGATTATGGTACCGGCGCATTGGGTGATATGGGCTGCCATCTCATTGAACCAGCATTTAGGGTTTTAGGATTGCAATATGCAACAGATGTGCAAGCTAGCGTAGGTAGTGTGTATGTTGATGAATTTAAAAGAGGGTATTTTCCAGAGAGTGTTCCGCCATCAAGCCATGTGATTATAAATTTCCCTAAGTCTTCAAAAACATCTGGTCCAGTAAAGGTTCATTGGATGGATGGAGGTATTCAACCAGAACGTCCCTCAGAGTTAGGAGCTAACGACCTTTTTGGTGACGGTGGAAATGGTGTACTTTTTATAGGCACCAAAGGTAAAATGATGTGCAGCACGTATGGCGCAAATCCGCAGTTGTTGCCGACTTCCCTTACTGCTCAGAATAACACTGCAGTAAAATATAAGCGAGTATTGAATGGCGCTGATGGACACTACGAGCAATGGGTGAATGCAGCCATTGCAGGATATGGCAAAAATGAATTAAGTTCTCCATTTGAAATTGCTGGCCCTGTTACAGAGGCTTTACTTATGGCGAATTTGGCAATTAGGGCGCACGACATAAGAATTCCGAAAGCATCAGGAAGTGAATATACCTACCCTGGCAGAAATTTAAAATTACTTTGGGATAATCAAAATATGAAGGTGAGTAATTTGGAAGCAGTTAATCAATTTGTTAAGCGGAGTTACAGAGATGGTTATTCCCTATAACTGCTCAAAACACTATGCAATTGTATTAAACAGTACATCAATGGTTTCCTAACCTTTGCAGGTGCTGATGTTTTGTCTTCTTCCTTTCTGTGTCCAATAGTTAACAGTACTTTAGAAAGCAGCCCTTGAGGTTTTAAATTTAATATCTCGTCAAATTGCTTATTGTAGCAACCTTCGATAGGGCAAGCACCAAATTTTTACGCTGCGGCAGCCGCCCTGGCCTTACCCAACGCAATATAGGCTTGCTTGGTTGACCACTGTTGCTGCGCCACCTTATCCAATTTACCAACGGTATTTTTAATTGTTTCCTCATACTCTTTAAGGGCTTCCCTTGGAATATTGCGTACGTCGGATATACGTTTATAAAAACTTCTATTACATCGAAGCTGATTGACTCAGGCACTCAGAAAACAAACACTACTGCCGACTTCGACAACTGAGGCTTAGACTACTCAATTCATCAATCCCTCATTGGCAAAACTTAAGAATTCTCTGTCTGGCGAAACAATAATATGATCCACTACTTTCAGTTTCATAAATTTTGTTGCTGCGGCAATTTGTTCAGTAATCTGAATATCTGCCTTGGAAGGTTTTAAAGAACCTGAAGGGTGATTGTGAGAAAGAATAATAGAATATGCTGTAATTTTTAAAGCAACTCCTAAGATTATTCTTGCATCAGCAACTGTTCCTGTAATACATCCCCTGGATTTAAGTGGCAATTAACGGTATTAATTCCCTTACAGCATAGATTTCAGCCAAATCTTGGTTCAATTGGGTTAATATTTCGTTACTTAGGGGAGCAAGACAGTAAAGGGTTTCAGCATTTAAGCTTGAAGCCTTTTTTCAATAGGTACATACAATGCACATACAGAATGTTAGGGATAAGTATTTTAAAATATATGCCACTGCTCTGTTCAGAGTTTTAATTAGAGTCTTCTTAGGTGTCTTTAAAATTACTTCAAGGATGTATTTGACATTTGTAGAAATAAGTCAGTTATCACTCAAAACCTCAACAAGTACTATATTTGAATGGGTATCATTTTAGCTAATACAATAAACAACTTTTACAATGCGAAACTTATTTAGGAGTCCTAAAAATTTCTTATTACTAATTATATGTTTCCTGTTTGTGGGTTGGACTATGCCAGATAAAAAGGATAAGAAGGATTTTTATCAGGTGGTCATTTATAATTTAAAGAGTGAAACGCAAGTTGCTGCGGTAGATCTATTTTTAAAAGATGCATATTTACCAGCCGTGCATAGGGCGGGTATAAAGAACATCGGTGTATTTAAACCGATTGTGAATGATACAGTAGAAGTAAAAAAAATCTATGTTTTCATGCCGTTTACTTCACTACAACAATGGCAGAAACTAGCGGATATTCTTGAAAAAGATGTAACCTATCAAACAGCATCCAAAACATTCGCAAATGCCGCGGCTAATAAAAAGCCCTATGAACGTGTTGAGTCTATTTTGCTGGAAGCGTTCCCAATGCTTAAGCGGATGGTATTACCCAATTTAAAGAACCCTCTGACACAAAGGGTGTATGAGCTTAGAAGTTATGAAAGTCCAACAGCGCATTTACATAAATTAAAAGTGAAAATGTTTAACGAAGGTGGAGAAATAGCGTTGTTCAATACACTGGGATTTAATGCTGTTTTTTATTCCCGAGTTTTATCAGGAAGCAAGATGCCAAACCTGATGTATATGACCACGTTTGAAAATATGGAAGATCGGAATGCACATTGGGAATCATTTGTAAATTCTGCTGAATGGAAAAGATTATCCACGCTACCCGAATATGAAAACGACGTCTCAATTTCCAGAAATGAAATGGTTCTAATGCACCCTGCAGCGTATTCAGATTTTTAAGGATTAAACAAATTTTGTGGGTTAGCTCTTGGCTGTAATAAGTATTAAGAACAAAGTCTTTGTTTTGATTCATCTTAAAACAATTGTGTAAATCTATTCTTGGGCAAGACAATAGGTGAATTGAATAATGTCACTCTGGTCAAAAGAAGCGAACCTTTTGTGGAAAATTATAAAAAAGCAGCTTGACAGAAAACTATTTTTGGCATTTTGGTAAACCTAGCATAAACAAAACCTTCTGTTAGCTGCTGTTTTGCGTCAAAGCAAACGTATTTTTAAATACATGTCTACCAAAATAATAATTGAAGAAAACAAAACTGTCAAACCCAAATTTGCTAAATTAAATTTTAGGTCAAACTTGTAATCTTTTGTAGTTCTATAAATAAGTATAAATAAAAGTCCTGTCACTATAAGCGGCAAAGTGAACTTTCCTATACCAATTGCAGTACTTATTCTCGCTTCGTCATTTGGATGTCTAAAAGAAATTATTGTTGCAAAAAGTCTCATGTAAAAACAGGTAAATAAAATTGGGTATAATAAAACTCTATTTTTATTCTTCATTAAAACATAGAAAAGCGCAGCTTGAGACAAAGTGAAAATTGGTCCTGCAGCACTTATAATTTGGTAATGTAAGTCTCGTGAGAAGTTTTCATTTATTGGGAAAGCAGAATTTAAAGTCATTCCCATTTCGTAACCCAAATACTCTCCAATAGTCCAATGGGCAAATTCATGAAGTGTCCAGGAGAAAAATACAGCAATGGCAAAAACTCCAATATAAATTTTGTCAATTTTAGGTCTTGCAAAATTGATCATGATAAGTTTGGTATAATATTTTTTAGCTGTCCAAAAAAATTGCTGCAATTTCAAGCCGTACTTGCCAAAAACCATTTTTGTGTGTAGTGCTTTTTGACTCTCACAATAATATTTTAGATTTCAGCCTGCAAAATTGGAAGATGTCGAATTATAATTCCCCAAATCACATCATCTGAAACAAAGTCATAACCGTGTATAATTCTATTTGTTGTGTCAACAATTTTTCTGGAATGTAAGATTAAAATCGTTTCGTCACGTTTTAGAATTCTACTCAGAGCTTCTCCAATTATTTCTATGTTTCTTTCAATGGCTCGCTTTGTCCACAAATCATTCTGGTATTTTAAAAACTCTTTTGTACTGTCATCGAAGAAACTTTCAATTTCATAATCGCATTCAGAATATCGTAAAGCCATGCTTTAAGATCATTGTCCATATACAAGTTGTCCTTGTTGATTAATTGACTGTCTGAAATATGGGTTTTTAATAGCCTTTTCCTCTAATAAGTCAACTTGTCTTTTGAGGATATCTTGCAAAGAAAATTTGAAGTCAAAGTAATTGTCTGCATAATCTTCAACCTCAATATTTGAGAAGTAAACAATTAGGTCATTGTCACTTTCTTTGCTGAAAATGTCTGTCAAAACCGAGCCAAAAGCATATAGGCTTTTCACTTTGTGGGTTTCGCAGAGTTTAATTATGTCTGGGGCGTATGTTTCAAGTCTATTCATTTCTCACTTATGATAATCAAAATTACATGGATTTTAACGAAGTCTTTTTTCGGTCGAATTTTGTAGAGTTTCGGTCGCATTAAACACAACAAGCCAATAGCTAGGTCTTAATCATCTTACAAAATAATATCATTAATTCGCCGCAGCGGACAAGATTAATCAATGCCCAACTTATAAAATTTTTATGACGAATACTTATAAACTATTGTTCATACACAAAAACCTTTAATATAAGATTTTGATAATGCAAATAAGTTTTTGAACAAACATTTCTGTGTTTACCAAATCGATATCCAAAGAATTTATTTCTCAAAACTGAAATTGCCAATTCTTAGAATTTAATTTAAAAGGAGACAGCACTAATTTTTGATTCTTGTAGAGTTATGTTGAATTACTAACCAGTAAAAGATATTGGGCATTTTTTTATTATTTCTGAAGTCTATTCTGCAGGCGGTTTCCAGTTAGGAGATACGTGACTATTCATTTGCCCCGCTAACAAACGAACTTAATCTTTTTTCTTATTCGCCAACGAACGAAGCCTCTCAATAAATATCTTTTTATGTCTTTAATTACCAGAATTAGTTGCTAAAAGTGCCTGGCATTCCTTATAATAATAAATCACAAAAAAATAGCACTCCTCTAAACACTACTATATTGAAGTCCTACAAACCTTTAAAGTTTTAAGTTTTATCATTAACTTCAAATCTTAATAAAAAATTAGTATTATGACTTCTAGAAGAAATTTCATTTTACAAACGAGTATTTTATCTGTGGGACTAATGGCTTGTCCATCATCTATCTTATCAAAACGTGAAGTTGGTATTCAGTTATATACTTTAAGAGATTTGTTGAAGGCAGGACAAGTGTTAGAAGTAATCAAAAATATTGCCGCTGCAGGTTATAAGCAATTGGAAATTTTTGGATTAACTAACGATAAGTTATTTGGACTTTCGGTTGCAGAATTCGGAAAAGTGGCAAAAGACAATGGCTTATCAATTCCTTCCGGGCACTATAACATAGAAGATTTTTTATTTAAAAATGGGAATGGAGATGACGTGAAAAAAACCTGTGATGTGGTAAAACAACTTGGCGGCAAGTATCTAACTATACCTTGGTTTAGTGAAGAGAAACGTACAAACATTGACCAGTATAAACTCTTAGCAGACCGAATAAATAAGGCCGGAGAAATATGTAAAACAAATAACGTACAACTTGCTTATCATAACCACAACTTTGAATTTAAAAGTTTCAATGGGGAAATGGGTTACGATATAATTTTGAAAAATACAGATGCTGCTTTAGTAAAGCTGGAGATGGATATTTATTGGGTGGTATTTGCAAATCAAGATCCTATCAAGCTTTTTAATAATAATCCGGGAAGATTTCATTTATTGCATGTAAAGGATATGAGTAAAACAAATCGCTCAGAAAATACAGAAGTGGGCAACGGGCAAATAGATTTTAAATCAATTGTGGCTAATGTATCAAAGGCAGGCGTAAAACATTTTTTTGTGGAGCAAGACAATAATTGCAGTCCGGATATTTACAGAAGTATAAAGACAAGTTTTAATAATGTGCAACAATATCTGGCAAGGAAATAAACTGTATAATTTATAAAAAAAGGGTAAAACATTTCTATTGTACCCTTTTTTTATAAATTGAAATTCCATCATTAAAGTCGCTTTATTTTTACATTTTTATACCACACAGTATTGCCATGATCCTGCAAAGCAATATGACCTTTTTTGTAAGTGCCAAAATCTGCGTACTCTTTAAATTTACTTTCTGCTACCATTTTTTTCCATTTCTCATCCCACATAGTTGTACTGACTACTTTGCTGCCATTTAGAAACAAATCCAGCTGCCCATTATTGGATTTAATCTCTGCGTGATTCCATTCGCCGGCTGCCTTTACAGTTTCGGGAGAGGAAGTTATTAAATCGTAAAGATCGCCGGCTCTATGTTTTATTATTTTAGAATCGGGATGAAGACTATTATCCAACACTTGCATTTCTGGTCCTGTTTGCCATACATACTTATACTTACTAGTGTCTTCGTGAATATTAAAGATGATGCCGCTATTTCCTCCGGCTGCTATTTTCCAGTCAACCATCAAATGAAAGTTTTTATATTCTTCATCTGTAACAATATCTCCACCGGCTGCTGTTTGCCAACCTACCTTTTTAGTGGTATCCAAATAAAACGTACCATCTTCAATTTTCCAGGCTTCACCAATACTAGTTTTGCCGTAGTTGTGCCAACCTTTTAACGATTTACCATCAAACAGGGAAGTCCATCCTGTGTCATTTTTAGTACTTTCCATCTCTTCTTTATCTTTTGAATTTTTCGTTTCACCACAACTTAAAAGGCTTACTGAAAGAGCAGCAATAATTACTAATGTTTTCATTTTAAAATTATTTTTTGAGTAGTAAAATATATTTGATAATTTTTTCAGCATCGGGTTTTGTCATTGTTGGGTGGGCATTCATCGGTACTTGACCCCACACTCCTACACCTCCATTTATAACCTTGGCTGCTAATAGAGAAATATTTTCTGGATTGTCTGCATATTTTGCAGCAATTGCTTCGTAAGCCGGGCCAATGGAAGCTTCAGCAATTTTATGGCAGGTAAAACAGTCAGATTTGACTGCTAGTTCCAGTCCTTCGTCATAAGTCGGATTGTTTATTAAAGTGGCAACAGGTTCTGCTGCATTTTTGTTGTTTTTTGCGCCACCGCACGAAGCAAATAAGGTCATGCTAAAGGCTATTAAAATTGTACTCTTTCTCATCCGTAAAAGTTTTATAATTAATAAATACCCAAAATTCTTCTGTTAAAGTCTTTGTCTGTTACTGCGCCTGCAAAATCATCAAAGGCTCTGTCTGTAACTCTAATAATATGATCTTTAATAAATGCTGCACCTTCCTTAGCGCCATCTTCGGGATGTTTTAAGCAACATTCCCATTCCATAATTGCCCATCCCGTGTAATCATATTCTGCAAGTTTAGTAAATATTTTTTTAAAATTAACCTGACCATCTCCGGGACTTCTATATCTACCGGCTCTGTGAAGCCAGTCTTGATAACCACCAAATGTGCCCTGCTTGCCTGTGGCATTGAACTCTGCATCTTTTACGTGAAAGGCTTTTATCTTTTCATGGTAAATGTCTAAAAAGGCTACATAGTCCAGTTGTTGCAATACAAAATGAGATGGGTCATATAATATGCAAGCTCGTGGATGTTGGTTTACTTTATCCAAAAACATTTCATAGGTAATACCATCAAAAAGATCTTCTCCGGGATGTATTTCGTAGCAGACATCCACACCACATTCATCAAAATAATTTAATATTGGCAACCATCTTTTTCCAAGTTCTGAAAAGCCATCATCTACCAAACCTGCCGGTCGTTGTGGCCAGGGGTGGAAAGTATGCCACAAAAGTGCACCACTAAATGTAGCATGCGCTTTAATTCCTAAATGTTGTGATGCTTTGGCGGCGAAGCAAACCTGTTTCACCGCCCATTCTGTTCTTGCCTTTGGATTGTTGTGTAGTTCTTGTGGTGCAAATGCATTGAACATCTCATTGTAGGCAGGATTTACTGCTACTAACTGTCCTTGTAAATGTGTACTCAGTTCTGAAATTTCTAAACCTAAGGCATTCACCTTTCCTTTAAGTTCATCACAATAAGTTTTACTTTCTGCGGCAAGTGCTAAATCTATTAAAGCTTTTTCCCAAGTAGGTATTTGAATAGCGACATAACCTAAGTCGGCTGCCCATTTGCAAATATCTTCAAGGTTATTAAATGGTTTATTGTCTGACATAAATTGTGCAAGAAATATACCTGGACCTTTAATGTTTCTCATTTATTTTTTTTTATGAAATTAAGCAACAAAATTCAACCACTTGTCTGTGCTGCTCCCTGCCGCAATAACATTTTCTATAAATGCCATTCCCCGTACTCCATCTTCCACTCCAGGAAAATCCAACATTTTATCATCAGGAATTTCTCCGGAAGTTTCTGCTAAAAGTGTCATCGCAAAATTTCTATAGATATTGGCAAATGCTTCTATAAAACCTTCTGGATGTCCTGCCGGCGTTCTGCAGTTATGCTTTGCCATGTCACTCAGATAATCTGATCCGGCTCTGTATACTTGCATCGGTCTATCTGACCATTTTAATAATAAACTATTTGCATCCTGATGTTGCCATTCCAACCCACCAAGTTCGCCATATACTTGTATAGTCAAATTATTTTCCTCTCCGGCGGCAACTTGTGTTGCGGTAAGCATACCTGTAGCACCATTATTAAATTGAAGCAGCACGCTTCCATCGTCATCTATTCGCCGTCCTTCCACAACTGTATTTACATTAGCACAAAGTGCAGATACTTTTAATCCAGTAACGTACTCTATCAAGTTGAAAGCGTGGGTGCCGATATCGCCCATACAACCTGCAATACCACTGCGTTTGGGGTCAGTTCGCCAGGCAGCTTGTTTTTGATCACTGTCTTCAATTTTACTGCTGAGCCAACCTTGAGGATATTTTACAAATACTTTTCTTATGGTACCAATTGATGTATTTGCTATTTGAAATTTAGCTTCTTTTATCATGGGATAGCCGGTGTAGGTATGGGTAAGGCAAAGTCGCTTCCCGGTTGACTTTGCAATATTTTTCAAGTCTTTGGCTTCTGCAAGCGTCATTGTAATTGGCTTATCAAGCAACACATGAAACCCATGCTCCATTGCCATTTTTGCCGGCGCAAAATGTAAATGGTTTGGCGTTACGATGCTCACAAAATCCATTCGTGTGTTTACAGGCTTTGCTTTTTCTTCTATGATCATTTGCTCATAGTTAGCATAACAATTTTCTTTGGGTAAATAAAGTTGTTGCCCTGTTGCAACACATTTGTCAGCATCGCTACTAAAGGCTCCACACACAAGATTGATATGACCGTCTAGGTTAGCAGCCATCCTATGTATCCCACCGATAAAAGAACCGATGCCTCCTCCGATCATCCCCATATTTATTTTTCTATTCATGCCATCTTTTTTAAAATAGAAATGTATAACTCTTTAAAAAATTATTTTATTTTGTAATAGCTTCACTTCGCCTCAATTTAGTAAAATGTTTTCTGCAAGAAATATTTTTTTTATTTGATTAATAATTTGAATGTACTAAATTGAAGCCGAGATGCAATCTCATTGCTTGAAGTTTGAATAATCCTAATTGATTGCCATAATTAAAATTACATTTTAAACCAAACTCCTAATGAAATCATCCATCAGGTTACGTCTGTCTGCAATGATGTTTATTAATTTTTTCATTT
>JAYUZL010000174.1:0-4328 GCA_043751875.1 Ferruginibacter sp. | reverse complement strand
AAAGGGAAGCGTCTTAACCCCTTGACCAACGCGCCGTTCCGTTTTCGGATTGCAAATATATAAACTTAGGTTTTGTAAACCAAATAATTTGAAAATTCTGCCAATATTAAATAATCACAAAATTATTTGCTGATGCAGACTTGGTATTTCAACATCCTGAAATCCTTTATCCATCAATTTCTTCTTAAAATCCTGCTGCACATTAAACTCCCCATGAACGACGAAGATTTTTTTTACTTTAGCCGCATCCTGACAATCTAAAAAATGTAAAAGGTCATTATAATCACCATGCGCACTCATGCTTCTTATTTGCCCTACTTCTGCATTTACTTGATGCCATTGCCCAAATATTCTAACTTCTTTATCTCCGTTTTTTAACCGCCCACCAAGTGAATGTGGTTCGCAATACCCTGTAAGTAAAATACTGTTTCTGCTGTTCTCAATATTGTTGCTGATGTGATGTTTTATTCTGCCTGCTTCAGCCATACCACTTGCAGAAATAATGACACAGGGTTCCTTTAAATAGTTCAAACGTTTTGAATCTTCCACCGACTCTGTAAACACCAAACCCGGAAAATCAAATGGATCTTTATCTGTTTTTAAAACTTCCTGTATACTATCATTAAAATATTGTGGGTATCTTTTTAATATGGCTGTGGCTTTTGTACTCAACGGACTGTCTACATAATATTTTACCGGCGGAAGTTTATTTTCTAAACTAAGTAAATTGAGCGCATATAAAATTTCCTGCGTTCTGCCAACACTAAAAGCAGGCATTATTAATTTGCCTTTCTTTTTTATGCAGGTGTTTTCAATCCACTCCAGCAATGCACCTGTTGTTGGGTGAAACTGTTCGTGCAACGTATTACCATAGGTGGATTCTATTAAAATATAGTCTGCCTGCTCAAAAGGTGCCGGTGATTTCAATATGATATCTCTATATCGGCCGACATCGCCACTAAAAGTGATGTGTGTGTTTTTGCCGTTTTCTATTATTCTTAAATGGACTGCAGCACTACCTATAATATGCCCGGCATCTGTGTAACTAAAAGAAAGATTATCATCAATAGTAAACCAAGTGTCGTATTCTACTGTTTCAAATCTGTCAGCTGCAGCTAATGCATCTAACGTGGTATACAATGGCTGAGCATATGGAAGCCCTTGTAATGCCAGCCTTTTATTAACAAATTTTATATCGTTTTCCTGAATGCCTGCACTGTCTTCCATTAAAATAGAAGCCAAGTCTTTTGTGGCAGGTGTTGCAAATATTTTTCCTTTGTAACCATCTTTTACAAGCTTTGGTAAAAGCCCACAATGGTCAATATGCGCATGAGACAAAATAACATAATCAACTTCACCTGCATTAAAACCGAAATCTTTGTTTAGGTCATCAGTCTGGTCGCCCATTCCCTGAAACATACCACAATCCAGCAATATTTTTTTACCATTATCTAATGTGACAAGATGTTTGGACCCTGTTACAGTTTGCGCAGCACCATGAAAAGCTATTTTCATAAAAATAAGTTTAGAGAAATGGAAGGTAAAGTATTATATGCAAAGGAATTTTTTGATTGCAGACATATTACTAATAACACCAGACCACTGACGACAGACCATAGATCACTGAAAATTGACGACCTTAATCAAAGATAAATATTTGAAGCTCTTTATTGGGAACTGCAAATTGCCAACTGCGCTCTACCCTCTCTTACTCCAATATTTCCTGTATTTCTGTAGCGGGCATATTTGCATTGCGCATGGCTATACCTCTCACCGCATTTGCTGTAAATTCTTCAAAAGCCTTTTTGCTGATGGCTTCATCGCTCACCATAACCGGCACACCAATATCACCTCCTTCTCTTATACTTTGCACAATTGGTATCTGCCCAAGAAAAGGAATATCAAATTCTTCCGATAAGTTTTTACCTCCATCTTTGCCAAATAAATAATATTTATTATCAGGTAACTCTTCCGGTGTGAAATAACTCATATTTTCAACAAGCCCAATTACAGGCACTTTTAACTGCGCCTGCGAAAACATTGCAATACCTTTTTTTGCATCTGCCAGAGCAATAGTTTGTGGAGTTGTTACTACTATAACACCGGTTACAGGTACAGTTTGCACAATCGTAAGGTGTATATCGCCTGTACCGGGCGGCATGTCAATAATTAAATAATCAAGTTCTCCCCAATCTACCTCGCTTACAAATTGTTTGATGGCGCTGCTCACCATTGGACCACGCCAAACAACCGCCTGTTTTTCATCGATCAATAAACCAATGCTCATTACTTTTATACCAAATTTTTCAATAGGCACAATCAAACCCTTGCCCCCATTGTCTTTCATCATAGGCCGCTCCCCTCTTATGCCAAACATTATATGCTGGCTTGGCCCATATATATCAGCATCCATTAACCCTACTTTTGCACCATCTGCTGCCAAAGCCAAAGCAAAATTTGCAGAAACGGTACTTTTTCCTACGCCACCTTTTCCACTTATTACAGCAATAATATTTTTTACTCCGCTCAAAATTGTTTTAGGGTCAGTTCGGTTGCTGGTTGTGTTGCTGGTAAAATTTACTGTAACAAGAGCCTCTTTGTTCACCAATATTTTAATAGCATTTATACATGCATTTTGCATATGATCTTTCATTGGGCATGCGGGTGTAGTAAGCACCAGTGTAAACGAAACATCATTGCCATCAATAACCACATCTTTAATCATATTTAATGTGACAAGATCCTTCCCAAGGTCGGGCTCCTGAACGTTTCCAAGCGCTTTCAATATTTCTTCTTTTGTCATAATTCTGTGTTTATCCTTATTCCGAATTTACCGTTTACCGGCATTTTTCGTAAATTACAGTGTGCCTAAAATTAATTGTTAAATAAATTTTTTCTGTCGCAAAATTAAACATTGAAGGCCGTACTTTGTTTATCAATATTTATACCTGCATATCGTTTTGCAGAAAATGAATTTAAACGAAAGGATATATGATCATGAAAAAAATTTTACAATACACACTTATATTTTTGACACTAATACCGGCAGCTGCAAAAGCACAATTTGAAACATTTAAAGATTCTGTGGTACAGCTCTATGGAGTTGTAATGACTGCTGACAGTTTAAAAGGTGTGCCTGCCGCAAGCATTGTTGTAAAAGGGCAAAACAGGGGAACAATTTCTAACAATGATGGGGTATTTAGCATTGTTGTTTTAAAAGGTGATAATATTGAATTCAGCAGCATTGGTTATAAACCGATAACTGTAACTATTCCAAAACAATTAAAAGGAAATCAGCAAAGCATTATACAATTAATGGTGACAGATACGGTTTACCTCCCTGCAACAATTATTAAACCCCGGCTAACAAGGCAACAGTTTGAAAGAGATTTTGTAAATAATCCTATACCGGATGATGAGATTGCAACTGCCCAAAGAAATACCAGTGCAGCTACCCGAAGATTTTTAGCAGCAACACTTACTTCCGATGGCAGAGAAGCATCTAACCAATACCTTAGACAATATTCAAACAAACTTTCTTATGCAGGGCAATTAGCTCCCCAGAATATTTTCAATCCATTTGCATGGAATGAATTCATTAAAGCATGGAAAAGGGGAGATTATAAGAGAAAATCGTAAATCCCTTTTCAATTAAAATTTCAACCAGAGTCTTATCCTTTCAGAATTACAAAATGATATGAAATTAATTTATCTACTGTTGCTTGTTGTGTCGTTTAACGTAAAAGCGCAGGAAACAAAACTTTACAACCCATCAGCAAATGCTACAAAAGATATTGCAGCAGCAGTAAAAAAAGCAAAAGCAACCAATAAATATATACTAATACAGGGAGGCGGCAACTGGTGTAAATGGTGTATAGAATTTGCGAGATTTGCGAAAGCTAATCAACAAATTGATTCTGTAATAAAATCATCTTTCATTTGGTATCATCTCAATTACAGCAAGGAAAATGAAAATAAAGCCACGTTTGCAAAACTTGGATATCCACAGCGTTTTGGCTACCCTGTATTTATAATTTTGAACGCAAATGGAGAACGCATTCATACGCAAAACAGCGAGTATCTGGAGGATGGGAAGGGTAGTTATGATAAACGAAAAGTACAAAGCTTTTTAGAAAACTGGAGCCCGAGGGTATTAAAACCTGCCATTTGGGGTGATAAATAATGACTTTAAATATTTTTTTCTGATCGAGTATATTCTACAAGAAAAGAGTACAAACACTCATTTTATATTAATAAAATAATAATATTTAGCTGTTTGCGTTTTAGTAAAAATTAAAATCAATCATTATCACAAAGGAAGCAGTAAT
>JAYUZL010000173.1:0-6191 GCA_043751875.1 Ferruginibacter sp. | reverse complement strand
AACGCCTGAGCGTATTGCAAAAGCGATGCAGTTTATTACACAGGGTTACGGACAAGATGCGAAAGCAATTTTGGATTCGGCACGTTTTCATGAAGATGTAAAGAAAATGATTATCGTAAAAGATATTGAATTGTATAGTATGTGCGAGCACCACATGTTGCCATTTTACGGTAAGGCTCATGTGGCATATATACCGAACGGGTATATTACAGGATTAAGCAAAATTGCAAGAGTAGTGGATATTTTTAGCAGACGATTACAGGTGCAGGAAAGGCTAACACATCAGATAATGGATGCTATACAGGAATCGTTGCAACCTCTCGGAGTTGCAGTTGTTATTGAGGCTTCGCATCTTTGTATGATGATGAGAGGTGTACAAAAACAAAATTCTGTTACGACGACATCTGCAGTTTCGGGGCAATTTGAGCACCACGAAACAAGGAGCGAATTCATGCGGCTAATAAGTTCGAAATTGCATTAAAGCCAGAGATTAAAAACATTTATAATGATACTACAATCTCTAGTAAGTACAAAGGTTGTGGTATTGGTTTCTTTATATTTATTATCCCTAAGTTCAAAACCCTCTACAGATTTTTTTTGAGGATCTGCAATTATATAATATTTTACTCCGCACATTTCGTAAAGATTGTATTTCTGTCTTTCATGCGGGTAAATGGTGAAGTAATCTCCAAAATCATTGAGGGTGGAAATGTAATAAAATCTGTTTTTATCTCTCCGCATACTATCATGCAATCAGGTTTAACTATTGTGTTGTCATTTACTGTCCCGTCGATTTCATTTAAAACTTCACAATTGCAATTCGCACAGTTTGATTCTTCTAATAGATTTCCAACTATTCTGGAAAATTTTGCAGAATGTTGCTATTCCTGATGATTAGGCGATTGGCTCATGGCTTGTTTATGTCCTGAGATAAGTTACCAATATCCTTCCCATAATTTATAATCTTTATAAGTGTAGGTATCTAGTTCTAATATTTTATCAGAAATATTCATACTTCAAATTTAAAATATATTTTTGAATATAAGCGTAGGCAAGATCTCAACTATACGCAAGTTTTTAAAATCTTAAACTTAATACATGAAACACGCTTTTATCTTTCCCGGCCAGGGTACACAGTTTAGCGGTATGGGCAAAAATTTATATGATAACAATGCAGATGCAAAACAATTGTTTGAGGAGGCAAATGAAATACTCGGTTTTAATATAAGCGACATTATGTTTACAGGAACTGATGAAGATTTGAAACAAACCAATATAACACAACCTGCAATTTTTATACACTCGGTGGCGGCTTTTAAAAATATTGAAAATGCCAAACCGGATATGGTTGCGGGACATTCACTTGGAGAATTTTCTGCATTGGTTGCAAATGGTACTTTAAGTTTTGGAGATGCATTAAGACTAGTGGCAATTCGTGCGGGTGCTATGCAAAAAGCATGTGAAGCAAACCCGAGTACCATGGCCGCAGTTTTGGGTTTGGATGATGATAAAGTCGAAGAAATATGCCGGCATATTACCAACGAAACCGGCGAAGTTGTGGTGGCTGCAAATTATAATTGCCCGGGGCAATTGGTAATTAGTGGCAGCATTGCAGGTATTGAATATGCATGTGCACGAATGAAAAAAGCCGGTGCAAAACGTGCATTGGTACTACCTGTTGGCGGCGCTTTTCATTCTCCGTTAATGATATCAGCAAAAGCTGAATTGGAAGCTGCCATAAACAATATAACTTTTAACCATCCGAACTACCCGATTTTTCAAAACGTAACAGCTACAGCAGTTACAGCCCCTAATCAAATAAAAGAAAATTTAATAGCACAACTTACAAATCCTGTTAAATGGACACAATGCGTGCAGGCAATGATTGCAGATGGTGCTACAAAGTACACAGAGTGCGGCCCCGGCAAAGTATTGCAGGGATTAGTAATGAAAATAAATAAAGAAATGTTAGTTGATGGTGTAAGTTGAAAAATCTTTTACATATTATAAAAAAACGAACCATTAAAAATGATTCGTTTTTTTTTATAATTGATAAAATGGAGGATTCATTAAATATCCAGTGTACTTAATACGCTGTTCATACTTCTAACTGCATCTGAACTTTTTGCAAAAGCAGCCATTTCTTCATCATTGAGTTTATAATCTACTATTTTTTCCCAGCCATTTTTGCCAATAATAACCGGCACTCCAATGCAAATATCTTTTTGTCCGTATTCCCCATCAAGGTATACACAGCAAGGCATTATTTTCTTTTGGTCACGTACAATAGCTTCTACTAAAGCAGCACCTGCTGCACCCGGCGCATACCATGCACTTGTACCAAGTAACCCTGTAAGAGTAGCACCGCCAACCATTGTATCTGCAGCAACTTTCTTAAGTGTTTCTACATCTAAAAAATGAGCAGCCGGTACACCGCTGTAAGTTGCAAGGCGTGTAAGTGGAATCATGGTTGTATCGCCATGCCCACCTACAACTACAGCCTGCAAATCGTTAGGGCTACAATGCATAGCTGTACTTAAAAAATAACGAAAGCGGGCACTGTCAAGCATTCCACCCATGCCAATAATTCTTTCTTTAGGCAAACCGCTTTGCTTTAAAGCCAGATAGGTCATTGTATCCATCGGATTACTGATAACAATGATGATACAATCAGGAGAATATTCCAATAAATTTTTAGTAACTGTTTTAACTATGCCAGCGTTTATACCAATCAGTTCTTCCCTTGTCATACCCGGTTTGCGGGGAATACCTGAGGTTACAACTGCTACAGTACTACCTGCAGTTTTTGTATAATCGTTTGTGCTGCCTGTTATTTTGGTATCAAAACCTTCCAGTTGTGCAGTCTGCATAAGATCCATTGCTTTACCTTCTGCAAAACCTTCTTTAATATCAACAATTACAAGCTCATCACACAATTTTTTACGTGCAATATTATCGGCACAAGTTGCGCCTACGGCTCCTGCGCCTACTACAGTTACTTTCATGTTTAATTTTTTTGATGTATGAATTAAGTGGGTAAAGGTATGATATTGAAAAAAATTTTGTAAAAAATTAATGAGTCTTTAAAGACAATTTTAAACTTTCTACCGGGCTTTTCTATAGAATGATTTAACTTTTTTAAAGCAACAAAACAATTATTTTTAATCCATATCCTTGACCTACCATGAAAAACATCATTGTGACTGCAATTTTATTTGCGGTTTCCTGTTCTCTGCTTGCACAAAATAGAATAACGCTTTCGGCCTTGTTTGACAAAAATACAAAGAACGTAAAACTGCGCTGGCAGAATTTAACTGATGCAGTTACCTACACTCTTCAAAGTAGCAAAGACAACTATACTTTTAAAGATATTTTTATGATAAAAGCAGGTGATTTATTAAAAGGAGATTTCATAAAATACAATGATAATAATCCCGTTCAAGGAAAAAATTATTACCGACTAAAGATTTATAAAAGCAATAATACGGTCGAAACTTTACCATCTGTAATGCTTGTGAGCGGAAGTACAGAAAATACCTGGCTATTATATCCCATCCCCGTTGGGCCTGTTTTAAACTTACAATATAACGGTAACGATGCTATTGATGGAGTGATAACTGTTTTAATACAAAGTGTAACGTCGGGCACTGTGTTTACAAGATTACGCCTTGCATCTACAACAAGAAAAATAACCATTCCAATCACAAATATTGGAAAAGGTACTTATGATATTAGAATTTATGTAAGCGACAATATAGTTTGGAACCAGCGAGTAATAAAATATTAAAGTGAAGAAGCCATGATTTTGAAATTTGGATGATCTGTAAAATCCATTTTAAAATCTCCTTTCTTATCGTATAAGAAAATAGATGGAAAACTGCGTACGTCAAAAAACGAATTTAAAAATCTTTTACTATCGTAACCAACGTGAATATTAGGGTAGGCGGCAAGATTTAAATCTTTGTAAAATTTTCGTATACTCTCATAAGAAAGAGAACTTGTAAGTATAATTTCAGTGTTTTTAAAAGATTTAATATTTTTAATTAAATCTTCCGTTGCATGTATACAATGATCACAGTCAGGGCTAAAAACCATTATTATAACAGATCTCTTTTTTCTTAACTGTCCTTTTGTAAAAACAGAACTGTCTCGAGCTAATAGAATATTAAAAGGCGGTATTGTAGGAATTCGTTTAAATGCAGGCTCCAAAGGAGGTTGAATCTGCGCAGATGAACTACCACAAAATAAAACCGATAATATTACGAGGAACAATATTTTCATTTTCTGAATTTTATGCAAATTAGTTTTTCCTCCATTCATAAATTAAATATTAAGCCAATTTTAACCCGGTGGCAATTATTTTAAAACAAAGGAAAGCAGATATATCTAATCTTCTTTACCGCCCTTATCCCCTACAAAAAGCTGGTCTTTGTTTTTAAAGAGCACATTAAAAGTTGTGAGCGATCCGTAACAACGGGTAATGTATTGTTGAAGATTTACCTTATCCTCATCTGTTAGTTTTTTGTGGCTGTTTATATTTTGTTCCAACACCCGCAGTCTGTCTCTCAGCATTACTATTTTATGAAAAAAATCTTCGATCGGAATTTCTTTTGGCTTCAAAGTTTTATCAGCCATTTGTAACAACATTTTTCCTCCCAGCCATTTGTCGCCAAGAGTTACGGTTTCTCCTACCCCACCCCACATTTTCAAAATTTTAAGCAGCGATTTTTCCACATCTGAAGTGGTTTCTATATCTTCTGATATGTTTTCGGGTATAATTTCTTCGAGTTTATCCTCCCCCTTATCAATTTCTTTTATACCGCTGTCAATAAACGAAATAATATAGGTGGTGTACTTTATACCAACAATAACGCCCGGTCCGAACTGTATATGTTGCAGGCGTGTGCCAATCCCCAATGTAAGTTGATCCATAAGAAAATTTTTATTGAGGCAAATATATTACACAATTTAATTTTTAAAATTGTAGAGAGAAGAATACCATATTCCTTTTTCTAAACGGATGCGTCGTTTGGTTTAAATGCAAAATTTTCCACTACTTTTGCAGCCAACAAAAAAACAGCTATAATGGCAACTACACAAGATATACGCTCAGGTCTCATTATTAAAGTTGACGGAAGTTTATACACAGTTATTGACTTTGGTCAAAATAAAACCGCCCGTTCTGCCGCAAAAGTTTGGGCTAAACTTAAAGGTGTAGATAACTCCCGTACGATTGAACAAACATGGAACTCAGGAGAAACCATTTACCCGGTGAGAGTAGAAAAAAGACCTTACCAATATTTGTACAAAGATGATACAGGTTATAGTTTTATGGATGTGGAAACTTTTGAGCAGATAACAGTTGCTGAAACGATGATTGATGCACCAAAATTTTTAAAAGATGGGCAGGAAGTTACCGTTTCAATTAATGGAGAAACTGATGTACCAATGTCAGTTGATTTGCCGGATAAAATTGTTTTATTGGTTACTTACAGCGAACCAGGCATGAGAGGCGATACTGCTACAAAAACTTTAAAACCTTGTATAGTAGAAACTGGTGCAACCGTAAATGTTCCTCTTTTTGTGAACGAAGGTGAATTAATTAGAATTCTTGCAAAAACTGGAGAATATGTTGAGAGAGTAAAGGGCTAATTTTAAAATAATATTTATTAAATGGATAATTACGAAAGTAGTTATCCATTTTTTATAAAGAAAAATACTTCATTCTGATTTGTAAGATTTTCGGGTTTTGAGAGCTTTTTTCTGCCAAATTTGTTACTTTTTCTTAAAAAAAGACGGTTTTTTGTCATTTTTTCGAAATATTACTTTGACATTTCTTTAATCATTTTACTATCTTAGCCGCCCGTTTCAATATTGCATTTAACCATCTAACAAACTATTATGGACATTAAGCAAATTCAGGAGTTGGTAAAACTTATAAATAAAACTTCTATTGGAGAAATTACCATCGAAGAAGACGGAACAAAAATTACCATCAAACAAAAGAAGGATCCGTCGCAAAAAATATATACACAGAGTGCCCCCCCACAATACAATGCTCCTGCACCGCAAGCCGCACCAAACCCAACTCAACCGACACAAGTAGCCGCTGCACCGGTTGAAACACCAAAAGCAGATAATTTCATTACCATTAAAAGCCCAATGATCGGAACTTTCTATCGCTCATCATC
>JAYUZL010000172.1:0-5187 GCA_043751875.1 Ferruginibacter sp. | reverse complement strand
CCTGCCGCAGCTATTCCAAAATACAAAAGTTTATTTGATGGCATTCAGGAAGCGGATTCCATTGCGCTCGACCCACACAAATGGTTGTATGCACCGCTTGAAGCAGGTTGTATTTTAGTAAAAAATCCGCAACACCTTATTGATACATTCAGTACTCATGCATCTTATTACAACTTTGATAATGGCACTGACGAACCGGCTCTCAACTACTATGAATATGGCTTTCAAAATTCAAGAGGTTTTCGGGCATTAAAAGTGTGGATGGCTTTGCAACAGGCAGGAAAGAATGGATATATTAAAATGATTAATGACGACATTGAATTAGCAGAACTTTTATTTGAAGAAGCAAAAAAGCATCTCGAGCTCGAAGCAGTAACACAAAACTTAAGTATCACTACACTACGCTACGTTCCTTTAAATAGTATTCATTCTAAAGAATTGGATGAAACTTTTTTGAACAGATTGAATGAAAAATTATTGAATGAATTGCAACAACAGGGTGAAGTGTTTTTATCCAATGCTGTTTTAGAAGATAGATATTGTTTAAGAGCCTGCATAGTAAATTACAGAACGTCTAAAAAAGACATTTATGAAGTGATTGAAATTATAGTTCGGGAAGGTCGAAGAGTTTATGAAGAGCTTGTTATTATATGACAACGCTTGTTTACAATTTTTCCTTTTTTTGCCGTGGTGGATGTACTACTTAAAGTTCGCATCGATCTTTTAATTCCAGGGCTGTTTTTTACATAAATTCTTTTCTTCCCGAACCCTTTTTTATAAACAAAATTTTACGCTCCAATTGAGCATAATTTTTTTTATGATACGAAACAGGCGGGAGAATTTCAAACCTACCCACCAACACTTAACAAAAATTTTTATTGGGGGAAATATATTTTACCAATCTTTATCGTAATATTGCAATATTAAAGTTAAGTTATGGGAGCAACTAAGACAGACCATTTTACCGACAAACAAAACGAAATAGCAATACTTGCCAAAGCAATTGGTCACCCCGCAAGAGTTGCAATAATTGATTATCTGCTGAGTGTAGACACCTGCATTTGTGGTGATATAGTAAAAGAAATGCCATTGGCACAGCCAACAGTTTCCCAGCATTTAAAAGAATTAAAAAACGCAGGACTTATAAAAGGAGAAATTGAAGGCAACTCAATTTGTTATTGCATTGACGAAAAAACTTTTGCCAGGCTGCATTCCTTTTTCGACAGAATATCAAACAAAATAAAAAGTAAGAAAAACAATTGTTGTTAATTATAAAATCAATTACAAAATGAAACTATCAGAAATAAAAAAACACCTTAACACAGCTGAAGAGGTAATTTTTCAATTACCAACGGGCGCTTACGTTCCGGAACATTTTCACGTTACAGAAGTTGGTCTTGTTACCAAACATTTCATTGACTGCGGCGGTACAGAACGTATAGAAAAAGTTGCAAACTTTCAATTGTGGAATGCTAACGATTTTGAACATCGCTTAAGACCACAAAAATTATTAAATATCATTTCACTATCAGAACAGAAATTAGGCATTGGAGATTTGGAAATAGAAGTTGAATACCAGTCAGACACTATCGGTAAATATGGTTTGTATTACGAGGGAAAAATTTTTCAACTTGTGCCAAAAAAAACTGCCTGTTTAGCAGAAGAAAATTGTGGCATTCCTCAACCAAAACAAAAATTGCAATTAACCGAATTACAAACCGGTGGAGAAAGTTGCTGCACACCGGGCGGTGGCTGTTGCTAAAATGTACTCACATCATAAAATTTGATGCACAAAAAAAGAATTAGAAAAATGAATGGTATTTGGCGAGACGATATTATTATGGAACGGAGAAGCAAAACAGTTGGAATATGAAACAAAGAGTTTTAGCATACACTAAACAACATAGAAAGTTTTTTATTATTCTCATCGGTATCGTTGCGCTAAATGTTGCCTATGGCTTTGATACAAGGTTTACAATCATTAATCTGCTTTGGATATTAATAAACGTAATTAAATTCGAAAAATGAAAAAAGTTTTGGTATTGTGTACAGGCAATAGTTGTCGCAGTCAAATTGCGGAAGGTTATCTGCGATACTTTGCAGGTGATAAAGCAGAAATTTACAGTGCAGGTGTCGAAACTCATGGCGTAAATCCTAAAGCCATTGAAACTATGAAAGAAGATGGCATTGATATTTCAAAGCATACCTCAAATAATATTGAAGAATACAGAAACATAGACTTTGATTTTGTAATTACCGTTTGCGACAATGCAAAAGAACGTTGTCCTTTCTTTCCAACCAATGCAAAAAAGTTTCATTACAATTTTCCAGATCCCGCAAATGCAACAGGAACTGATGAAGAAATAAAACAGGCATTTCGTAACGTCAGGCAATTGATCAAAGACTATTCTCAAAATTTTGTTTCCCTGATGCCGTCTTAAGATACCTGGTTTCCATAAGTACTTATTACAAATAAAGTTTAGTTTTTCTTGCATCTTTGTAAAATAGTAAAGTGATATTTAGAAAATAAAAATGGAAGATGTAATAATTATTGGTGCAGGTTTAAGTGGACTTTTGACTGCTTACAATTTAAAAAAGAAAAATGTTAGTTTTAAAATATTTGAAGCCCAAAGCCGATTGGGTGGTCGCATTGAAACCGTTTATGGTAACCAGAAGACGCCTATGGAAATGGGTGCTACCTGGTTTGGTAAAGAGCATACAAATTTCCTAGATTTTTTATCAGAACTTAACGTTGGTTATTTTGAACAAAACAATGAAGGTATTGCTTTGTTTGAAACAATATCTTTTGAACCACCGCAACAATATTTTGTACCGGCAAATGAACATTCTGCATACAGGGTCCAAGGTGGCACTTACAGCATAATTACGGCTCTATCTAAGGCTATTGGAGAAGAGGCAGTGCTGTTGAATAGTACGATAACAGAAATAATTGACGAAGGCAATAAAATTAAAATTATAGATAGCCTGCAAAACAGCTTTTTTTGTAAACAGCTTATCGTTGCAATGCCACCAAAATTACTCACCAACACAATTCAATTTTTTCCTGCTTTCCCGCAAAATATAAAGGAGATAATGCAGAAAACACAAACCTGGATGAGCGGTTCTGTAAAATTTTCTGTTGAATACAAAAATGCATTTTGGAAGGCAAATGGTTTTTCCGGAATCGTTTACAGCCAGTCAGGCCTTGCAACAGAAATTTATGATCACTGCAACTTTGAAAAAACAAAATTTGCAATAAAAGGTTTTTTAAATGGGTCAGCGTTGCATTACACTTTTGAAGAAAGAAAGGAAAAAGTTATCACACAATTGAAATATTATTTTGGTACCGATGCGCAGGAGTTTATAACCTACAACGATAAAATTTGGAATGATAAATACATTCAACCTACCAATGACAGTTTTCTTCCACCTCACTTAAATAACGGGCATGCATTTTTTGATGAAAGTTATATGAGCAATAAACTTTTCTTTACCGGTACAGAAACCAGTAAAGCATTTAGTGGCTATATGGAAGGAGCTGTTATTGCTGCAAATTCAGTTGCTGCAAAAGTTACAGCAGAAAAAAAATGATAAATTACTTGATCCTTTTTGAGCGGAATTATTGCGTGAAGATTTTCGGATACAGTTTATTCGTGGTAGAGGTTTAACACTTATTTAAATGGAGTATTAGTTTAGTTAACCGGCACATATAATTGAGTTGATTGCGCAGCTATTGTTGGTGTGCAGTGCATGTAGATAAGCCAGGAGCACCAACAATACTTGCATCGCCTTGTATAAAAAAACATAAAAATTTCACTTATTATATTTGGAAGCACTCAGCGCTTCACCTCCTTCCTTCAAATGGCATATTGCGCTGTACCTTCCTCAGACTTTTTATTCTTTGCACTATTACATATTACCCTCAACACCTACCTACCCAATTCCTCCTTACAATGACCATGTAGCTAACCTCCTGCCGACGCCATAACAACATTATACTTCAGCTATAGTTGTAATTTTCATCAAATCCTTAAAACAGTAAAAGGTTTCTTATATTAACATGCTTGGTTTACCTACATTAAAAATTAAAAATTAATGAACTGGAGTAGAGAATATTTACAGGAATTTATGCCGATTTATTATTTTATGATAACTTATATTTTACCACAAAAGCCGAACTCAATGTTACTTGTCAAAAAGATATAAAACGGATGCATGTTAAAGCTATGAAAAAAAATCATGTTTGAAATTTTTTAAGTGGTTTACCAATATAAAAACAGCAGGGTAAATTGAAGCAAAAAGCAACTTAGAAATAAATTAATAACTTTATAAATTAACTTTCAAATTTAATTTAACAAAAATGCTTAGGTATCTTTTTTTTACTGCAATAATTTTTTCGCTTGCATTAAGTTATTTACAAAAAAACGTTATGTTATTGCAGGTACCCTCATCTTTACCAGCTTCAAATGCATTACTAATTGATGATGTAGAAAAAAGTTATAAAAGTTATTGCGCAGGTTGCCACGGAGAAAAATTAGATGCATTTGTAGATAGAAAATGGAAATATGGAAATGGTAGAGAAGATCTTTTTAAAGGAATAAAATATGGTTATCCAAATGGTGGTATGCCTGGTTTCGATTCTGCATTTAACACAAAAGAGATATATGCATTGGCAGATTATATTTTAAAGGGAATAAAAAACAGACAACGCTACGACTTTAATGAAAAACCCAAACAAAATTTATTTATATCTGAGGAGCAAAATATAAAATTAGATACTGTAGTGAGAGGATTGGACGTTCCATGGGCTGTAGCTTTTTTGCCCAATAATGAAATGCTGGTAACAGAAAGATCTGGTAAGTTGTACCACATTTACAACAATAGAACCAAACAGCTTATTACAGGCGTGCCGGCGGTTGTAAATGAAGGCCAGGGTGGTTTATTGGATGTAATTGTACACCCACAATTTGAAAAGAATAACATTATTTATCTTTCTTATTCAAAAGCAAAAGACGATGACCCAACACTTGCTACTACTGCTATTCTAAAAGCTACATTAAAAAACAACGAACTTATAAATTCTAAAATAATTTTTGAGGCCTTGCCTTATGCAACTACCCGCCACCATTATGGCTGCAGAATGGTTTTTGGTAAAGATGGTATGATCTATTTTTCGGTAGGCGAAAG
>JAYUZL010000171.1:0-2044 GCA_043751875.1 Ferruginibacter sp. | reverse complement strand
GCAATGGCTTTTAGTAAAGTAATTAAAAAAGATTTACTGCCCGATATAAAATATCACTTACAGCTAAAACTGTTTTATCAGGCTACCAGATTAAAGGCTATGTGCATTATGATGTAAACCTGGGAAGGTAACAGGCTACAGTCAGCGTCATCAACGTATGGAAACATTTTTAGTTAAAAATATTTGTTCATTGCTTATGAAAAATTCATTTTACAGTCTATTATCTTACCTGTGCCTTGGTACTTTTTTTTTGTATTGGTTAATTATTTTTATTTTGGTCATGCCACCAGGCTATGCAAATAAAACCATGTCAGAAAAGGCACCGATGTTTAAGAACATGTTTGGTATTTCATGGAAATTATTTACGCCCCCTTTTACTTATAACGACCGCTTGTATTTTATTGTACGGGATATAGAAAGACCCGATAGAGCAGATACGTTAGAGGCATTGGAAAAAATTGCGCTGCAAAAACAACGGAACGCACCTTTTAATGATGAAGAAAATGTTATTGACCATCTTGTTAATAATAATGTATCCGGTATAAAACGCACGGTATGGTTTAACAAAAAGATGCCTTCGCAAGATACGCCGGGTACGACAGATTCCTTATATATCGCCCATGCCATTGCTGCTGTTGCTGCAACAAATAATTTCACTGCTTTTGTAACTACATTAAATAATTACTGCAGGGTAATTTTAAAAGAGAATAACATCGATACAATAAGGAAAGAATTTAAAATCATCATCACAGAAAAAAAAATACCACCTTTTAAACACATAGGAGATACCAGTTTTTTACAAAAGGAAACCCTTGTTTTTGAAACGCCCTACAAGCCTTTTTATTAATGATACAACAGCAGATAAAATATTATAATGATTGGCTGCAGCAGCAAAACTATAAATCTTTTTACCTGGCTTTTTTAAGGGTTTCCCTTAGTTGCTGGCTGTTAAAAGAAGTTTGCTTTCATTGGACTAGTATGGATTTATTATACGGGCATTCTGGCTTTGTAGTTTCAAAAAATAATTTTATCAGCCGCTTGCCCGGCGAAGGTTTTTCGTTTGCAAAGAGCCATTATATATGGCTGATACTTGCCTATATAGTTGTGCTGTTATTAAATATACTGGGTATTGGCAGATGGGTTACCGCATTATTACTTTTTTTAATGGTGTATGTATTGCAGAAAATGAATATGTCGTTTGTGAATGGTGGCGATATTATGGCGAGGATGATATTGTTGTATCTTATTTTTGCCGGGTCCTATCAATATCTTGTGTTATCAAAACAAAAAAATATAGACCCTGCTAAAATAAAATTACAAAACCTGTTAAGTAACCTGGCTGCATTATCAATTATGCTGCAGCTTTGCGTGGCTTATTTTTCATCGGGTATCGCAAAGTTGCTTGAACCTTTGTGGCGGCATGGAGAGGCTACTTATTATGCGTTTTGTATGGAACGATATATTGGTACACCTTTTAATAAATACATTGTTCAGCATAGCTGGATCAATGTTATTACCAATTACGGCACATTGCTGTTTGAATTACTTTTTCCTTTACTGATATGGATAAAAAAATTGCGTAAACCTCTGCTTTTATCAGGTATTATCTTTCATGTATGCATTTATATTTTCTTAATGATTTATGGCTTTGAAATTGTTTTTGTACTAACCTACGGATTGTTTTTACCTAACCAAATGTTGCTTGATATTGCGCAAAGATGTAAGATATATTTTTGGCGAAAGAAAACAAATACAGCCACCGTCTGACGGGTACTTTATTCAAAAACTATATCCCAGTTGCCGTGTTAATTCCTCTAGCAGCACAGGTAGTATTTTTCTATCAATTAAAAAACTATTCAGTTGCGCTATCTCTTTAAAAATGGCATGCCAGTCCATCGCCTCTTTCAGGAAACCTTCGCCATTGCTGCCTCCTGTGCCATTGCGGGTACTAATCACTCGTTGTACCATATTGATATGCCTTTATCGCCAGTTGCCCAGCTGGTTATCTATTTACAGTAATGTTTCCAATAATTGAAAAGGTAAT
>JAYUZL010000170.1:0-2470 GCA_043751875.1 Ferruginibacter sp. | reverse complement strand
CAAGGCGAAGAAAAGTTAATGACGGATTTTGATAGGGTTAATATGCGCACAATTAACGAACAAGACGACCATACAATTAAAGTGTTTGCCAATAATGATATAGAAACAACAATCCAACACATTAAAACCGACCGTTTCCCGGCTTGGATGACAACTGCGGCGAAAACCGTAACAGACAAATACGGTGTAAAATCTTATGATGATAGGGGAAAATTATTGGCGAATATTCCGCATAGTCCTCAATCATTGGAGGCTTATAGTTTTACTAAAACCAATGTTCAAACACGTGAAATTCATTATTTTCCGTCATTTAATAAACCTACTGATTCGGAACTCGGAGATTTAGTAAAAAACGGTGATTTAGTTAAAAAAGTAGGTAATTCTACAACACACATTAGAATGGGTGATAGAGAAGTACTGCATGATTACGATCAAAAAATGATAGAAGAACGTTTATTTGAAGGGCAAGATTTGAAGTATAGCCTGCATCAAAACTTTCAAACCGATAAAACAGGCAGATTGTATCCGGCGTTCAGGCAAGAAATAAACATGAAACGCAATGCGAAAGGCAATAAACTTTGGCATTTCAGAGACGAAAATATTTCGAACTACCGATTTGTACCCGCCGCTAATTTGCAAGGAGAAAACCAAGCATTGACACAGGCAACCGGCAACAATAAATTTGAAATTTATCCAAATCCTGCCCGCAATGAATTATGGGTACAATTGCCCAATAATTTTATGGACTCTCAATCCGTAATTATAGTTAAAGATTTATTGGGAAGAACGGTTTTGACACAAAATGCCGTTTACAATTTACAATCGCTTGATGTCCAAAAACTGAATGCCGGCGCATACATTCTTGAAGTAACTAATTCTGCTAATGAAAAATTAGTGCAACGTTTTATTAAACAATAATTTTTTTAAACTTTAAAATTCATCAAAATGAAAAATATACTTTTAGTCATGTTTTTATCAATTTTATCAATATTTAACTTGAAAGCGCAACCTCGCCTCATTTATTGGCTTCATGGATTGGGTGGGGATGAGTCTGCATGGTCAAAGGCAGCTACTGCTACTACCAATGGAGTACCTGCACTTAATTATCCTGCAAGGAATGTAATACCTTCTTTGCCGGAATATGTGAATACCAATTATGATTTAGCTGGTGCAGCAATCTCTTTAGTTGCAAAATTTGATGATGATGCAAATGCTGCTGTTTTTAGTAATAATAGTGATAGAAGCAAAATCTTTATTATCGCTCATAGTCAAGGAGGATTGGTTGCAAGGCAGCTTGAAAAATATTATTATGAACATCCTAATGTTGTAAAGAATGTTAACGGTATTGTTACGTTTGGAACACCACATTACGGAGCTAGAATTATTAATAATATTCCCAATTTCAATAATTTTATTGATACAGCATGTACTCAACTTTTGCTCGGTCCAATTGAAGAGGCAATTCCAGATAATTTTTTGATTTCTTTGATAGTTACCGATACTAAAGTAAAAAAAGTTTTAGATACCCTTTGCAGTGTTTTAAGTGTCATAGCACCTTTTGCTTTCACCCAGTTTACTGCTCCGATTACTCAAGATTTTGCTGTTGGTGCATTTGCTTTAAATGATTTAAATAATTTTGAATTGAGCCGGTCGTCATCTATTCCTAAAGTAGCATTTTATGGAATAGAAGATCCCCAAACTGCAGTTTGGCGTGTGCTATATAATGTCTTAAAGAAAAAACCAAACGCTTTTCCTGCATTTATGGCAGATGCAGATAGCGAATTACTTGATACAGTAAATGTTAATATAGCAAAATATCAAGCAAAAGCAACTCAAGCCCAAAATGATTACTATAACATGGCTTCAAACTATTGTAGTTGGTGGGATTGGGTTTTTGCTCCCAATTATTGTGCATTTAATGATGCACAAGTTAATACTTTCAGAAACAAAGCATTAGCTCGCAGAGATGCCTGGCAAAATGGTGTAGATTGGTGGAATAGTGCTGGTGATAGATTTAACCTTTTAACAGGTGCGAAATCTTTTCAACCTGTGACTACAACGACCAATACTTATAACTGTAATTGTGTTATAGTTGATTATAATGGTAATGTGATAAGCCAATGGTCTCAACAAACAACTAATTTAGCTGATTGTGCAGGTAGTGGTGGTAATGGTACTTTCAAATCCTGCTCCTCATCCGTAATAAACTCAACAACTTCCACAACTTATTTAGAAGTAAATAAGCCGAGCGACGGGATTGTACTACAAGAATCGGCGATGAATTACCCTGGCATTTCGCTGCAAAATACAGCTGTAATGCAAGGGAGTAATCACCAGCAAATGCGAAATGATAGCAATACACAAAAAAGATTAGACTTCTTGCGAAAGTAAATTCGGTATTGATTTTTTGTTTAAAAGCAAATCAAATAGTATCAAATTCAAGTAAAAATTGGGAACCTAAATTACTTTC
>JAYUZL010000169.1:0-2492 GCA_043751875.1 Ferruginibacter sp. | reverse complement strand
TGATCTTAACAGGATTAGTCCTGAAGAATTTAAGAGATCGGAGAAAATGCCCGTAATTGCTGTGCTTGAAAATATAAGAAGCGCTTATAACGTAGGGAGTGTTTTTAGAACTGCAGATGCCTTTTTATTGGAAGCCATTTACATAATCGGTTATACTTGTACACCACCCCATAAAGAAATAAAAAAAACCGCACTTGGCGCAGAAGACACAGTAGAGTGGAAACACTTCAGTAACGCTAATGAAGCAGTTGCAGCCTTAAAAGAAAAAGGGTTTAAAATATATGCAGTGGAGCAGGTAGTAAATAGTATTTTGCTACAAAATTTGAAATCAGTTCAGCAAGAAAAAATTGCTTTTATTTTTGGCAACGAAGTGAGTGGTGTAGAACTTTCTACCATTGCACAATGCGATGGCTGCGTAGAAATTCCGCAGTTTGGTACAAAACATTCTTTAAATATTGCAACCGCTGCTGGGGTTGTATTGTGGGAGGTTGTGAGGGGAACAATATAGATGTGAGATAAATGCTACAAGATAAAAGCCACAAGATAGAATTGGAGTCTGGCTCGTCTCCTTTGAAGATGCGGGGGTGGGGTTACTTAAAATATAAATTCTTACATGCCATCTATAAAAAATTACCTCTCTCTTGTAAAGTTTTCGCATACTATTTTTGCAATGCCTTTTGCAATTATTGGTTTTGTTTTGGGTATTGCTAATTTAAATGCAACAGCGTATACAAAAATATTTTACTTATTTGCTCCTTCATTTTTTGAAAAGTTGGTTATCTTTTTTACTTACAAGCCTTATATTTTTATTCTTGTGCTTCTCTGTATGATCACTGCCCGTTCCGCAGCCATGGCATTTAACCGATACCTCGATAGGCAGTTTGATGCTAAAAACCCGCGTACCGCCATCCGTGAAATCCCTGCCGGAATTATATCCGAAAAAAATGCGTTGTTCTTCACTATTTTAATGTGTGTGCTGTTTGTAACCTGCACGTATTTTATCAACAGTATTTGTTTTTATTTATCTCCTGTAGCGTTGTTTGTAATTCTATTTTACAGCTATACAAAACGGTTTACATTTTTATGTCATTTGGTTTTGGGAATGGGTTTAAGTCTTGCACCAATTGGCGCATACATAGCCGTCACAGGTGCTTTTGCTCTATTGCCTATTTTATTTTCGGTAGCCGTTATTTGCTGGGTAAGCGGTTTCGATATTATTTTTGCCCTGCAGGATGAGGCTTTCGATAAAGAAAACAACCTTTATTCTATACCCTCCGTTATGGGCAAAGTAAAGGCGCTCAATATTTCTTCCTTGCTCCATTTGCTAAGTGCGGCTGCTGTTATTTTCGCAGGATTTTATGGGCATTTAAGCTGGTTCTACTGGCTTGGTACAGTCGTATTTTGCGGTATGCTTATTTACCAGCACGCTATTGTTAAACCTACCGATCTTAGCAGGGTAAACATTGCATTTATGACTGCCAATGGTATTGCTTCAGTTGTATTTGCGGTGTTTGTGTTGCTCGATTTATTTTTGTTGTAGTATTTTTTTTGTGCGCTCATCAGAAAATATTAATAGGCATTAGTCCGGGCTGTCCGCAGTACTCCTCGTCGTTCATTCGCTTTGCTCCTTTACTCCTGCGGGGTACTTGCTTCCATCCCGCCGCTCGTGAGCGGTAAATCTTTTTTCAACTTTTATTTTACATTAGAAAACCATAATATTTTTTGTAACTCATGAGTGATTTATGTTTAAAAAAGAAGTATTATCGACGGGCTGAGGAATTGCAGCGTAAATCCTTTTTGCTGCTTTTGAGCAAAAGACCTGTCTGCAGACAGGCAGGTTGCAGCGTAAAAGCCCGGACAAAAGTTCATTAAAGTTTTACTGTACAACGCCCCAAAACAAAAATGGCCAATAGCAAATTATATATTTTCTATTGACCATTCACAATTATTTATTTTCCTATCATACTGTCTACACTCACTTTACCTGCACCCAAAAATAACAAAACCACAAAGCAGATTAAAAACAATGAAGCTACCTGACCTTTACCAAGAAAATCGCCATTATGCGCCATAAAAATCGCTACACTCATGCATATAATTAGTGGTATACAGGCAAGCCTGGTAAATAAGCCAAGTATTAAAAACATACTGCAGAAGAACTCAGCAAAAATAACCAGGGCAGTACTGGCTTTTGAACCGATGCCCATAAAGTTCATCATCTGTGATGCTGTTTCATTGAAGTGGACCATTTTTTCATAACCATGCACCAACATTAGCCCACCGGCTGTAATTCTTAAAAAAAGCATGGCGGTATTGAATGCCATAGAAGAATAATTTGTTGAAAATAGTTTTCTCATTTGCAAGTGGATTTGGATTTAGATTGGAATATGTTGTAAAGAAAAATAATTGTTTTATCAAGTCTTTAACAGCAAAGTAAAAATACTTTTCATTTGTTTACATTGCGCAATATCCGATTTTTATTTATTTCTAAT
>JAYUZL010000168.1:0-19197 GCA_043751875.1 Ferruginibacter sp. | reverse complement strand
TCTTTAGTTTTTTAATACTGCCTTTCTTATTATTTTCCCAGCAAAATAATGTATCCAAAGTATTGCCAATCACAAAGGCTGCTTTTGTAACAATGATGTTACCAGGCTCACCTGATTTTTTAACCACAGATGGAGATGATGTCTGGATACTAAATATTGACCGAGTTGAAAAACTTTCAGTAAAAAGTAAGAAACCTGTATTAACCGTACCTATACCTGGTGCATGCGGAGCATTGATTGTTGGCTTCAATTCTTTATGGGTAGCAAGTTGCAGTGAACAGGCAATTTATAGAGTTGATAAGAAAAACGGACATGTACTTTCGATAATTCATTGTAACATTTCAGATCGAAATGGCGAGATTATGTTGGCCATAGGCGACGGTTCACTATGGGTTTTGTCAGATAGTGCAGGCTGTATTACCAGAATAAATCCTAAGACAAATATGATTCAAAAAACGATTGTTATTTTGCCGGATTCTCATTGTGCTGTATTTGATTTTGGTGCTATATGGCTAACAAATACATCAACTAATTCGGTTCAGCGGATAGATCCAAAAACTAATAGTGTAGTGGCTACTATTAGTGTAGGAAAAACCCCAAGATTCCTTGCAGCAGGAGAAAATGGCATTTGGACTTTGAATCAGGGAGACGGAACGGTAAGCCATATTAATCCAAAACAAAATAAAGTAGTCGCCACTATCGACACAAAAGTTCCCGGAAGTGGAGGAGATATAGCTACAGGAGCAGGACGTGTTTGGGTGCGTGCATCAAAAGGAAGACTCTTACAAGCCATTAACCCGGTATCTAATACTGTTGAAACTATTTATACACCTGTTTCAGGAAGTGGAGCTGTACGGATAACAAAACACTTTATATGGATTACTGCTCATGACATTAATACAATCTGGGTGTTAAAACGATAAGCCTGCTGTTAACAAAGGTATTTGCAAAAGCAGGGCTGTACTATGTAAAATCAACTATCCGTGCCATTAACTACAAAGCAGGCCGAAAAAAGCAGAAGAACTAAAATTAGCGTTGCCAAAATAAAACGAAAGCCAACACGAACTGTCAAAATACAACTTCAAGTTGAGGCAACAGGCATCAACAACTTAGCAGCAGTTTAAGGGCGGGAAAATCATCGCTGAACATTAATTATTATTTTACTGTTTCAAAAGCCGACTAGTTTTACCAGATGATCAGGGCTTATAATGTCACACCTGCCAAAAAGCCCTAAGGTAGTCTGCTATGTAAAAATGATTTTTTTTAATTCCCTCATCATATAAGACAATTAGAGTTATTTGCTTTATATAAAAACTTACAAATTCTGCTCAATTTGGTATTCAGAATGGAACACACCGATACCTTGCCCAACCGACAAAATAAATAAATGGTATAATCAAGATCCATCCAATCTCGCTCCCAAACTTTTAAATTTTAAAAAAATCGAAATTTTATGCACAAATTAAAGCGAAGAGTTTATATTTAATTTCATCTTCATTTTTAAAAATATTATTTAAAACTTTTTCTTATGAATTCAAAAATAATGCTGCTTTGTACCGGTATGTTATTTTGTTGCAGTTACGTTTTTTCACAGATAATACTAAAAGATACCTCTCTGATTCCAGTTCCTTCTGAAATAAAATCTGTCACAAAACACAGTGTCATGATTGGCGGGAAAACAATTAACTATACAGCCACAGCAGGTGCATTAATTTTAATGAATGAGAAAGATGAGCAGGTTGCTTTATTTGGATACACAGCTTATACAAAAGATGATGACAGCAATACAAAAAGACCGGTAACGTTTTCTTACAATGGCGGCCCTGGCTCCTCTTCCTATTGGTTGCACATTGGTGTTATCGGCCCCAAAAAAATTATTGTTAATGATCCGGAATATAATTCTCCGCCTCCTTATAAATTTGAAGACAATACAAATTCAATTTTAGATGTAACCGATATTGTAATGATTGATCCTGTAGGTACAGGTTTAAGTCATGCTGTAGGTAAAGCAAAAAATAAAGATTTTTGGGGTGTTGACCAGGACATAAAATCTATCAGCAATTTTATTAAGCAATATGTTACCGATAATAACAGGTGGAACTCACCTAAATTTTTATTGGGAGAAAGCTATGGAACCATGCGCTCTGCCGGTGTGGTAGATTACCTGCAGGAAAATCTTGGAATGGTGATGAATGGTGTGATACTTGTTTCTTCTGTTCTTGATTTGCGAACGCTAACATTTCAGCAGTACGATGACCTATCCTACATTTTGCATTTGCCGACGTACGCAGCTACCGCCTGGTATCATAATAAGATCAGCAACAAACCGCAGAGTCTTGAAAATTTTATAAAAGATGCAGAGGCTTTTGCAGAAGGCGAATATGCTTCAGCATTAATGAAAGGCGACCACCTAAGTGATGCAGAAAAAGAAAATATACTGACAAAAGTAGCCGGTTTTACAGGGTTGAGTAAAGACTTTCTTTTACGGGCAAACCTACGGGTAACTGAACCACAATTTGCACAAGAACTTTTACGTAATGAGCATATGATCGTTGGAAGGCTTGATGCAAGGTATAAAGGCATAAGTCAAAATTTGTTGGCTGAAAATGCAAACGATGATCCGCAGAGTTCAGCCATCAGCCCTGCATTTACATCAGCTTTTTTAAGTTATTATTATGGCGATTTGAAAATGAATAGAAAATATAATTACCATACTTCAGCTTACAGTGCTGAAGGATTTTCATGGGACTGGAAGCACAAAAAAAGTGGCGGTGTTGATCCTACAGATCCCTCTACACCCAATACAGTCATAGATCTTGTAGATGCAATGAGCCGTAACCCAAGTTTAAAGATTTTAGTACTCAATGGATATTACGATCTTGCTACTCCATACTTTGCAACTGAATACACTTTTGATCATCTTGGCATAGATAAAAAATTAAAACCTAATATTGAATTAAAATATTATCCTGCCGGGCATATGATGTACATCAATTCATCATCTGCAAATGCATTTAAAAAAGATGTAGCAGTTTTTATTTTGAATGCAAGTAAATAAATAAGAGTAATGAAGGTTTCACGTATCTTATTATGGTTTTTGAGTAAGACTCACATTGCTATACTTCACCAACGAAAATGTAACAAGCAAATTAGAGGCTTTTGCTTGGGCAAACATTGTTCAAACATTAGTTCTTATTATTTAACTTTATTAAAAGTCAGGCAGCGGTTATTTGCTGACAGGAATTATAATTTCACAACTACATTAATATCTAACACTTGTCCCATTTTCATCCTATTAAACTCAAATAAATAATCATAATGACAATATCAAAAACTTTGGCCCTGTTAATCTTTGTTAGTTTGAATCTGTTGGCTATTCAAAATTCTTCAGGTCAAAAAAAAAATTCTAAAACCTCAACAAAGGCTCAAGTAAAATCTTCCTTGTCACCTTATGAAAAATATATTGATGACAATGCTGATGCCCACGTAAAAGAATTTATAGAGTTAGTATCTATCCCAAGTATATCATCGATTCCATCACACAAGCCTGATGTTGCAAAAGCAGGGGAATGGATAGTGAATAAGTTAAAAGCAATTGGAATGACAACTGCACAATTAATACCTACAGAAGGAAACCCTGTAGTGTATGGCAATTGGAATAACGCACCAGGCAAACCCACTGTTTTAATATATGCTCATTACGACGTACAACCCGTTAAGGAATCTGAATGGGACTATCCTCCTTTTGCCCCCGTGGTAAAGGATGGGAGAATATTTGGCCGTGGTACCAGTGATGATAAAAGTGGTGTAATGATAAGTATTTGGGCGGTGGAAGCCATGTTGCGTAAAGACGGCAAACTGCCGGTAAACGTAAAATTTTTGTTTGAAGGAGAAGAAGAGATCGGTAGTCCAAATTTTAAAAACTTTCTTGAAAAAAATAAGGAACTGTTGCATACAGATTTTGCTGTAACAGCGGATGATGCTCAATTTAACGATAGCATTCCTGCGATTACTCTGAGTTCACGGGGTTCTGCACAGTTAGAGTTTAGTGTAAAAACTGCCAATACAGATGCGCATTCCGGCCAATTTGGTGGCAAAACTCCCAATGCAGTGGTGGCAATGTCGCAAATTATCAGTTCTTTTTATGATAAAGCCGGCAACGTAGCTGTGGCCGGATTTTACGACAAAGTACTGCCTGTTACTGCACAGCAAAAGGAAATGATTAAAAGGATATCTTATGACCCTTCCAAGGATATGAAGATATTAGGTACTACGGCAGAAGTTGGCGATACGGCTTACTCACCGCTTGAACGGATTTGGTACCGCCCAACTCTTGAAGTAATTGGTATGCAGGGAGGATATACTGCCGTAGAAGGGCATTCAAATATTATTCCTGGTAATGCAATGGCAAGAATTACATGCCGGCTGGTAAATAATCAAAGCGGTAAGGAAATTATTAATTTGATTGTAAAGCATATCAATAAAAATTGCCCAATAGGAGCTGTAGCCACTTACAAATTTAAACCTGGCTATGCTAGTCCAATGGTAACTCCTTCTGATACAAAAATGTTTAATTATGTATCTGATGCTTTATTAAAAATTTACGGTAAAAATCCTTTGAAATTAAGCACAGGCGGCACAGGTGGGGCCATGTTATCTTTTAAAGAAACTTTAGGAGTCTATGCTTATTCGTTAGGTTTTTTACAGGATGATGAGAAATGGCATGCTGCCAATGAGTTTTTTAGGTTAACAAGTATTCGCAAAGGACAAATGGTTTACTGCTATTATTTACAACATGTTGCTGACGAAGAGAGCAAATTGAAAAAGTAGAAAGCCTAAAGCCAACAAATGTATTGCTGCAAGAAAAGCTAGTATTGAAATTTTCATTTATAGTGCGTTTTATTACATCTGTTTGGTAGATATAAAACTGCCTTGGGCTTTTCTTCGTTGTTTTATGCTTTTACATATTTACTTAGTAAAGATTTGTTGGCACATACAATATTGACTGTCGGCACGCGGCAATTATTAATAGTTATTGAAAATTTTACTGACGGGCAAAAACAAATCATAAAACAGAATGCGCGCTATTATATTGACAATAACTTTTATTTTTTTCGGGATCAATATTTTTGGGCAGACGGCAAAAGCAAAACTAAAAATTTCACATTTAACTGGAGATTTTTATATTTATACTACCTATAGTACACACGAAGGAAACCAAGTACCTGCAAATGGAATGTACCTTGTTACAAACAATGGCGTAGTTATGTTTGACACACCCTGGGACACAACACAATTCCAACCGTTACTTGACAGTATAAAATTGAAACACAATAAAAGTGTTG
Organism: Ferruginibacter sp.; assembly: GCA_043751875.1. Taxonomy (GTDB): domain Bacteria; phylum Bacteroidota; class Bacteroidia; order Chitinophagales; family Chitinophagaceae; genus Ferruginibacter. The sequence goes on along the minus strand of JAYUZL010000168.1, from coordinate 13,852 downwards.
CAATTTGTTTTGCAACGCATTGGCACAGCGACAGAACAGCAGGGCTTGAATATTACAAAAATCAAGGAATTAAAACATATACAACTGTCCTTACAGACGAATTAAGTAAAAAGAATGATAAGAAAAGAGCTGAATATTTAATCGAAAAAGATACTGTCTTCAATGTTGGAAATTATTCATTTGAAACTTATTATCCAGGACAAGGACATACTGCAGACAATATTGTGATTTGGTTTTACAAAGAAAAAATTCTCTACGGTGGTTGTTTGATAAAAGGTGTTGACGCCGAAAGTTTAGGTTATTTAGGCGATGCTAACATAAAAGAATACGAATCTACTTTAAAAAAAATTCAGAAAAAATACCAAAAGCCAAAATTTATTGTCATTTCACATAGCGATTGGAACAACATAAAATCTTTAAAACATTCAATAATGTTGGCAAAAAAACTTTAAAAAGAAAAATTAACCCAAACCCATATTGAATTATGCTTTTGGTGGTTGTTGCCTATCTGCTTGTAAAATACTAAATATTTAAATTAGCCCAAATTTGCAATCCTTAATTTTTCTAAAATGCGGCAAAGGAATTTTCGCCTATCATGTCTTTGCAACAGTTATTAAAAACAACATACAAAAGCAAAGGAAATATGCAGGAAAGAGATGCTATACCTTACTTAAGGTCTGCTAAATATCTTTAAAATCAGTAAAAAAATTCCGGTTACTTGTGGCAACCGGAATATCGTTTTAAATTGGTAAACTATCTGTACAATTTAATTTTTGTCCACATCATTTATCAAATCCCCTTTATCTTTCTTTTTATCTTTTTTTAAATCTTTTCTGTCTTTCCGGATGTCTTTTTTATCACCCGCAACTTCTTTCACATCTTTGTTCCTGTCCGCTATGTCTTTATTCAAATCTTTCCTTTCGTTCTTAATTTCTACACCATCAATCTTGGCTTCTTTAAAGTCTTTTTGCTTGATGTCTTGTTTGCGATCGTTTCTTTCCTGGTTTAATTTTTTTCGATCGGCAGCAATATCTTTGTTATCGCTCCGAATGTCTTTGTTGTCGTTTTTAATATCTTTCCTGTCTTTTGCAATATCCTTGCGGTCATGGCTCCTGTCATGATGCATTTCATGCATTCTTTCACTGCCCGGTTGTTTATGGTATTGTGCAGAAGCGTTAATAGCTGTGCAAGAAAAAACTGTTGCAAAAAATAATAATTTACTAGTCATAATTTTGATTTTTTTTAAATAAATATTTGTGTCTTATACAGACCACTAGTTAATCATCAAGTTTAATCAACAACGAAAGATTTTATTACAATACTGCCAAAAAATCATTTAATAAAAAACTCCTGTTCAAATAATGAAGCAGGAGTTATTCTTAATCCGTTTTATTAATTAATTTATTTGAATTTTAAATTCATAGAAATAATATCTGCATTCATTCCCGTTGTGCGGCTGTAATGACCATACCGTAACTCAATCATACTAAAATGCTTATTGTTAAATAAACCTTTTGTTGGAGAGAACCTGAACCCTGCACCAAAAAAGTTTGTTTGAAATTTTGAAAAATCATAGTTGCTTGTGTAAAATTGGTCTTGCGCAGTATGTTTTTGGTAAGCATTAAAATATTTAGATGCTGTTTGATCGTAGTATCTGTAAAATGGGCTGATTGATAAAAAAGCTGTAAGTTTTATAGGTATTTCAACATTAACTGTGTTAGATTTTATTCCCCAGTCATCTGTATAAAAACGGTAGTATGTTTTTATAATAAACTTATCACCTAAAAAATAATTTGCTCTAATTCCTAACGGAATTTTAAAACGGCTATTAGGTAAATTTTCCTGGTGCACGGAGGCATCTTTAAAATATACTCTGTGAAACGGAAGGGATAAAAATCCTTCCTGCTTTACTGCATCGGCCAATAAAATAACCTGCATGCGTTCATTAATAATTTGTGAATACGAAAGGGAACCTCCAAAAGTATTTCGTGCAGCAGAAGCATAACCTTTCCCCCGTCCTGTAAATCCTGTCCGCAGCTCTATAGGTGCTACAAGTAAAACCTGATCTAAATATGTTTGAATTTTTGCTGTAAATTCTCCATTTTTATTTTTCGTTTTTTGAGAGAACATAATATTTGCACCATACGACTTGTAATCATATTCGGTAGACGCAGAAAGCCCCGCTCCTATTGTCGTTCCTCTCTTTTCATTTTCTCTGCTCCAGTTTACAGATGGGTAAACCCTGGTATCAGCAGAAGATGCAGATGAGTTTGCTTTAAGATCTATCATATCAGAAGATGCAGATGTATAGTGATCTATACCAAGCTCTGCACCAAATGTATGTTTGCGTAATTTACTGTCGTACTTAAAAAGTTTAACGTCTATTACATTTGAAATATCTGTAAGTTTTTCTGACCCTATACCGCCGGTAACTGCTGCGTTATTTCCATCTTGGGTGTAATAGCTGGATACTAAATTAATTTCTTCCAGTTGCAGTTTCCTGCTTTTAAAACTACTGCTGTCGGTTTGAATTGTTTGTGCACCTGCACATAATAAAGAAAACATTGCTGCTGCTGTAAATAGTATTCTTTTCATTAAAAACTTTTATAAAAATTTAATAAATTAAATTTAAAAATCTTGATCTCACTATTTGTTACAGCCACAACCACCACCACTTTTACCGGCGTTTGCACCAGAAGCTCCTTCTCTGTAAGATTGAAAACTTAATTCTGATTTCTCAATTTTTCTATTGCCAAGAATCATTTCAGAATCGTTGAGTCTATTTTTCTGATATGCTTTTACGGTTGTACAAGATGTCGCAAAAATTGTTCCTCCTACAAGCAGGATCAAACCAAACGACCATTGTTTTACAGGCATAGTTTTCATTGTAGGTTTATATTTTTAGAAGTGAATATTTTATTATTATCATCTATAATAATGCAATGTATATGTTGCATTTGATTAATAAGCTTGATGCCTGCATTTACTCCCATAATGGTAACAGGAGTAGCCATAGCATCTGCAATTTCTGCATTGGGTGTAATAATAGTGACACTTTTAATACCTCTAATAGGCAAGCCTGTCAAAGGATTAATGGTATGAGAATACTTTTGTCCGTTTATAGTTATATACTTTTCATAATTACCCGAAGTAGCTACGGCCATATTTGAAATTTCCAACGATGCAAAAGGAAGGTTTGCATTATTTGGGTTTGCTACCCCAACGGTCCATGGTTTTCCATTTGCCTGCAACCCCCACGCAGTTAGATCACCGGCAGCATTTACAATTCCGTTATTTACACCATTTTGCTGTAACAATGCTTTTGCTTTTTCTGCTGCATAACCTTTTCCAATACCACCAAACCCAATACGCATACCTTTCTCTTTTAGTATTACAGTACAATTATTTTCATCTAACAATACATTTCTGTAATTAATTAAACGCACAGATTCTTTTGCTGTAATCTCATCAGGAAGGGATGTCATGTTCTTGTCGAAATTCCACAGGCTTTTATCTACCGAGCCAAAAGTGATATCGAAAGCTCCATCGGTTACAGAGGATATTTTTAATGATCTTTTTATTAACTCAAAAACTTCTTTATCAACTTTTACCGCAGTTATTCCAGCATTTTTGTTGATAAGATTTGTTTGGCTGCTATCGCTGTAAGTAGTGAAGAGTTTTTCTATTCTTTTTATTTCATTAATAGCGATATCAATTTTCTCGTATGCCCATACTTCATTATTTGCTACAACAATTATTTCAAACATGTTGCCCATGAGCCTTTGGACTTTTTTATATTCTACTGATCCAAATTTATTTATTTGCATCGCAAATACTTTTTACAATAGCAGTAAATTTTTTAACATTTTCATTAGGTAATCCATCCCATGCTTTAAGGAGTTTACCGTCTGCATTTATCAAAACAGTATATGGGAATTTTCCATCGGCATCATATTTTTCTGCAAGGGTATTGTTTTGCTTTTGCATGGCAGCAGATAACTGATTTTTCTTTTTGCGTGGGAAATCTGCATTTAACATTTCTAAACTTGTATCAGCCATTTTTGAGAAACTATTATCATTAAAAATTTCTTTACGCATAAGCATACATGGCCCACACCAATCGGATCCTGAAAAATTAAGTAAAATTAAATGATGTTTTACCTTAGCTGCTTTTTGTGCTACTTCGTAACTAGGTTGCCATATAGTAAATGAAAATAGTATCGGTAAAACAAAAAAGAGGGATAAATATTTCATAAAGAAAGTTTAACTGTAATATGAAGTTAATAATTTGTAATAAGTAACAAATATAAAATTGTACCAAAATATTAACTTAGAAAGAAGTAAATGAAACAAAAACAAAAAATGTCTGTTTTAAAATATTGGTTTTTGTATATTGAAGGAGTAAAGCTTTTTTGCACACCATTTATTAAACCCCATCCAATCAAACCCCTCTGCAAAATCTTTTTCAATATAAAACTGCAATAGTTTGTTGTCTTTTAAATCAATGGTCAAAATATCATCCTTCCAAACTATCTGCTCTACATCTATCCAAACATATTTTTTTACTGGAAAAGATGGATAAACAATTCCTGCTTCATCAAACAAAATGACTGTTTTTTTATTGGAAAAAAAACTCATCACAGCGAATAAAAGTAAAAAAATACCCATCCAAATATTGCCAAAATAAATCCACAACAATGCGCTGGCTATCAATGTAATTTCTATAACCGGAGGTTTAATGTGCTTTTTATTAAGTAAATAATACAGCCATGGCACAGCATTTAAAACTAAAGCCACAATGGCTAAAACAGCTGCAGTTGCCCCAGTTTGTAAAAACACAAAACCAAACCCTAAAAAGTTTAATGTGAGAATGATAAACGTAACAACTTTATAAGTTTTAATACGATTATTGGGTATTTGTATAGCATAATTATACACTTACAGCATGGCTTTGTGTGAGCAAATTACAGAGCTTGTATAATATCCTTGCTCCTACGTTTTCATCCCACTCATCGTGGCTTATACCAATTTCATTGAGATCAAAACCAATTAATTTGCGACCACTTTTCAATACTTTTTTAAAGAGATAATAAATTTCCTGCACTTCAAAACCTCCATGAACCGGTGTACCGGTATGTGGGCAGAGTTTTGGGTTTAAGCCATCTATATCGAAACTTATAAAAACATTTTGGGGAAGCGAATCAACAATTTCGTCCGTTATTGTTTTCCAGTTTTCGCCTTCGTATTGTCTTTCTTTAATGTCTTTATCAAAAAACGTTGCTATGCGTCCTTCACTTTTTTGCATATAGGCAAGTTCTTCATCGCAATAATCTCTAATACCTACCTGTACAAGTTTTTTAAGTTGCGGTATTTCTTCGAGCGCATTGTACATAATAGATGCATGGGAATAATTAAAACCTTCGTAGGCTTTTCTTAAATCCATATGTGCATCAATTTGTAAAATGCCAAAATCGGCATACTTGTCAGCAATTGCTCTAAAAAAACCCAATGGTGTGCTGTGGTCGCCACCGAGCAAACCTACTATTTTACCTCCCGCCAGCAAATCTCGTGTTTGCTCATATACCCAGTTGTTTAAAAAAAGACTGCCCTCATTTATATCCCGAAGCGTTTTGCACATAAATTTATTTTCCATTACAATTTCTCCATGCGAAATATAATTAATATACAACTCAGCTTCTTTGCGTAGATAATCACTTTTTGTCAGAATCTTTTTATCGGGTATGCGCATAAAAAAACCTTTGCGCCATTCATCGTTAAACTCATCATCAAATAAATCTACCTGTAGGCTGGCATTAAAAATATGATCTGCAGCCCGTGATGTCCCGGGGTTGTAACTTACAGTAACTTCCCATGGAACAGGTAATATTACCAGATTAGCTTCTTCTTCGGTAAAAGGGAGACCAAAAATATTATTGTTGGGGTTGCCTACAGCGTTAGGATCAAATTGCGAAAGATCAGACATTATCATGCTTTAAAAATGTTTGTAAAGATAGGGGAGCTAATTAAACAGATAACAGTAACTTTTTATTATTAGCAGCCTATATTTTAGGTTTAAAATGGCCCGCATTAATTTACCAAAAGCAAAATTTAGGTAATTATTAGAATAAGCCTTGTTCAATTTGAAGTAACTTTGCGGAATATTTCCTAAATGAAAAAAACACACATTATATTATTGTTTGGAATTGCTGCATTGATAGTGGGTTTAATAAGTTTTTCTGCAGATTTTTCAACGTACGATACAATAGGATCTGCTAAAGAAAAACAGGGCAAATTTGTGCATATTATTGCAAAGCTGGACAAGACGCAGCCGGTAGAATATGACGCTATTAAAAACCCTAATTATTTAATATTTTATGCAGTTGATAGCATTGGTGGTAAAACAAAAGTTATTTTTCATAACAGCAAACCTGCAGACCTTGAGAAAAGTGAAAGACTTGTAATGAAAGGGAAAATGCGGAGCGAGCATTTTGAATGCAGCGATATTTTACTTAAGTGCCCAAGTAAATATAAAGACGATAAGGAACAACTGCAAAATGACATAAAGGACCAGACATCTATGAAGTAACCAAATGAGGTTTATAAATTGAATACATGAAATTTGAAGGTGAACATTTATTACCGGGACAAATAGGATATTTTTTCGTTATACTTTCTTTTGTATCAGCAATTATTGCGACCATATCTTTTTTTACAGCTTCCAGAACTGCTGATTTTACTGAAAAACAAAACTGGCTTAAAACTGCCAGGTTTGCATTTTACACACAGGTTGCAGGTGTGTTTGTTGTTTTTGGTTGTATATTTTACATATGTTCCAATCATTTGTTTGAGTATATGTACGCTTATAAACATGCATCGCTGGAGCTGGAATATAAATATTTATTATCCTGTATTTGGGAAGGCCAGGAAGGAAGTTTTCTTTTGTGGACCATCTGGCACGGACTTTTAGGTATTTTACTCATTAAGAAAAGCAAAGAATGGGAAGCACCTGTAATGTCTGTTGTAAGTTTTGCACAGTTTTTCTTGCTCATGATGATTTTGGGGATGCATTTCGGTAATATTAAAATTGGCAATAGTCCATTTAGTTTAACCCGTAATGAAATAACCGCACCCATATTTGGTCGTGCCAATTACCTTAGTTTTATTAAAGATGGTTTGGGTCTTAATGTACTTTTAAGAAATTACTGGATGGTAATACACCCGCCAATATTATTCTTAGGTTTCGCATCAACGATTATTCCGTTTGCTTATGCTTATGCAGGTATACAAACCAAAAGATATGGCGATTGGGTCAAAGAAGCCTTGCCTTACACTTTAATGTGTGCTGCAATTTTAGGTGTTGGTATTATGATGGGCGGAAAATGGGCTTACGAATCTTTAAACTTCGGAGGTTACTGGGCATGGGATCCTGTTGAAAATGCATCGCTTGTGCCATGGTTGTTATTGATAGCCGGAATGCACACAATGGTTATCTACAAAGCTACAGGGCATTCATTAAGGGCAAGTTATCTGTTTGCTTTTCTTACATTTATTTTTATATTATATTCTACTTTTCTTACTCGTACCGGTGTACTGGGAGACACCTCTGTACATGCCTTTACAGAAACCGGTGAAGATATTTCATTTAGGATTTTTGGGACATTGTTTTCTTTTAAAGCAATGAACGGACTTATTTTACTTTATCTGTTTGCTTTTACAATTCCATCTTTATATTTGCTTGCAAAGAACTACAAAAAAATACCGACTATTCACAAAGAAGAAAACACCAACTCCCGTGAATTTTGGATGTACATAGGCTCGCTGGTATTCTTCTTAACTGCTGTATTTATTATTGCGAAAACCTCGGTACCTGTTTACAATAAAATATTCGGTACTAAGATTGCGCCACCGGAAGATATTGAGTTTTCTTACAACAAGGTAATTGTGTTGGTGGCGATAATGCTTGGTTTTTTAACGGCAATCGCACAATATTTAAAATACAAAACAACAACGGGTAAATATCTTGTGAAAGAAATTTGGTTCCCAACCGTTGTCTCTGTTCTTATAATGATTGCGCTTGTTATATTTTATCCCTTCACTTATTACAAGCAAGGTGCAGGTTTTTTAGGTGCTATGTATGTGGCAGCATTTGCAGTAATTTATTCTTTTGTGGCAAATGCATTTTATATATGGAAAGTACAGAAAGGAAAAATAATGAAAGCCGGCAGCCCCGTTGCGCACGCAGGTTTTATGTTGATGCTTATTGGTATTCTCATTTCTGCAGGTAATAAAAAAGTTATCAGCAGCAGTACAGTTAACGGAATAACGTTACCAAGCAGCGGTAAAGACCCAATGACGAAAGAGGTTGATAACCCAAGAGAAAACCTTACGCTTTTGAGAGAAGTTCCCGCTACGCTAGATGATTATAAAGTAACTTTTTTAAAAGACTCTGCAGGCCACGAAAAAGGCAGAAAATTTTACAAACTTGATTTTCAAAGGAAAGATAAAAACACAGGTAAAACAATTGAACAGTTTGGTTTAGAGCCTGATGTTTATCAGATGAAGGATAACAACATGAGTAGTAACCCGGATACAAAATCGTATTTGTTTAGAGATATTTTTACCTACGTTTCGTATGCATTAAATAAAACGGGTCAACAGGAAGATACCGTAAAATTTAGTGAAGTAAAATTGAATGTAGGAGATACTGCATTTTACAGCAATGGTTATTTGGTGTTAAACAATATTGTAAATAACCCGGTTAATAAAAAATATAATATTGAACCCGGGCAGGTTGCTTTAATGGCAGATATGACTGTGACAAGTAAAGAAAAACAGACTTTTAGCGCAAAACCTTTGGTGTTGGTTGATAGCTTAGGAATTATTAATGCAGATGACACTGTGTTTGCACAAAATTTATTTGTTCGTTTTATTGGTGTAGATGCGAACAAAAAAATACGGATAGGCATAAAAGAATCTAATACCCTTATAGATTACGTAACCGTGAAAGCATATGTTTTTCCACTTATAAATTTGGTTTGGATTGGGCTTGTGATAATGGCTGCGGGCTTGGTTTTAAGTATGCTGCAAAGAGGTAAATTTTCAAGATTACAATCCGGTATTATATTGTCATTATCTGTTGCTTTTGTATTTTATATGTTTTTACTGGCAAATGCATAAAAGATATAAATTTCAGAGAAGACAGTCGCACAGCATTTAAATATGTTCAAAAATGAACCAAAGCTGAAGAGCGGCGGGATTGCAGCAAGTACCCCACAGGAATGAAGTGCAGCGAAATGACGAGGAGTACTGCTTTAAGCCCGGAAAAATGTTGATTTCAAATTAAAACCATCACCGCCCCCACCCTTTTTATTAAAAATTTAAGATTACTTTAAACCGATTACAGTATTAATGTAAGAACTTTAATTTTAACAAATATGTGATACTGGCAAGTGCAGTTATTTATAAAAACTTTTACGCTCCTGTTCTTTTGCATGCATTGCAGTGTGCAATTAATTTATGCGCAACAAACCAATATAAATGATACAATAAAAACTCAGGCAATAATTTACGAAGGTGATACACTTGAAATGAAAACGCTGGAATTTGCGTTTGCATATGCAAAACTTACAGTAGCTCAGGTTAAAGCAAATGCTAAATACAATAGATTGAGGAATGCCGTTTATGTTACATACCCCTATGCACGAAGAGCTGGTGCAGTCATGAATGATATAAATGAAAAAATGGCGCTTTTAAAAAGTAAAGAGGAGCGCAAAAATTATATTAAATCAAGGGAGAAAGAACTTAAAAAAGAGTTTAGCGATCCGCTTACAAATTTATCGGTGTACCAGGGTAAGGTGTTGATGAAGTTAATTAACAGGGAAACCGGTAATAATTGTTACGAAATAATTAAGGAATACAAAGGAGGACTCACTGCAAGGCTTTACCAGACGGTGGCATTCTTTTTTGACAGTAACCTAAAACAGTCTTACGACGCAGAAACGGATGATGCTACAATTGAGCATATTGTAAAAGAAGTACAGAGAATGTACGGCTACAATAATCCACCTCACTTCAAGACAATGTAACAGCACGTTAATTTACAAAATAGATAGAATTTTTATGTGTAAATCTTAGGTGCGAATGTACTAACAGGAAATAGTTTTGAACTAAATAAAGTTACACTTCGGTACAATTTAATTGTGAACGTTTTTGAGGGTTTGTGGGTATTTTGGCAATACGCAAACAGCTTTTTTGCGTAAATTGCAAAATAAAAGCATACAATAATTTATGAAGACAGACGTCTTAGCTTTTGGGGTGCACCCCGACGATGTAGAACTTGGTTGTGCAGGTGTTTTACTTTCAGAAAAAAAGAACGGAAAAAAAACAGCTATAATTGACCTTACACAAGGTGAACTTGGCACAAGAGGTAATGCAGAAACAAGGAAAGAAGAGGCAGCAGCCGCCGCAGCAATTTTAAATGTGGATGCCAGAGAAAACCTAATGATGGAAGATGGTTTTTTTGAAAACAACGAAATAAACAAACGGAAAATAATTACAATTCTTAGAAAATACAAGCCTGAAATAATTTTCTGTAATGCGCCTGAAGACAGGCATCCTGACCATGGACGAAGCGCATTGCTTGTTGAGGAAGCTGCTTTTTTATCTGGCTTATCGAAAATAGAAACATTTTTAGGCAACGAACTACAAACTGTATGGAGACCAAAATTTGTTTTTAACTTTATACAGGACAGGTATTTAAAACCAGATTTTGTGGTTGATATTTCTACAGAAATGGAACAAAAAATTGAATCAGTAAAAGCTTATAAAACACAATTTTTTAATGTTGAAAATCAAGGTGGCCCTCAAACATATATATCTTCACCGGAATTTTTAGAAAGTGTATACAGCCGTGCCGCAATGTTTGGTAAAATGATAGGAGTTAAATATGCTGAAGGATTTCTTTCAAAAAAAATGATTGGTTTAAAGAACCTAGATGGATTGATAAAAGAAAACACTTAATAAAAGATTAATAAAAATATTATAATGGCAACCCCTAAGTTTAAAAATTCAACCGGAACAAATTTTCACAGAGAACTTAAGCAGAGAGTAAATAATTATTTTGTAGAAAATAAGAAAAAAAGTACCGGCGATTTTTCCTTATATTTTAAAGCAGGGCTTTTTTGGGTATTGTATGTTGTGCTTTATGTACATGTACTTTTCTTTACGCCAGGTACATGGTTTGCTATTGGAGAGTGTTTTTTAATGGGTGGGCTTACAGCAGCTATTGGTTTTAATGTGATGCATGATGGTGGGCACGGAAGTTTTAGTGACAGTGCTTTTTGGAATAAAATTGCAGCGTTTTCAGTAAACGGTTTAGGTGCAAGTATGCTAATGTGGAATAATAAACACAATATCATACACCATACTTATACAAATATTGATGGTGTTGACGATGACATAGAAATAAAACCATTGTTGCGTATGTGCCCAACCCAAAAAAAATATAAAATTCACCGTTTTCAGCATATTTATGTTTGGTTTCTTTACACATTGCTATTGGTAATTTGGGTATTTGGAACCGACTATACAAAATACTTTAGAAAAAAAGTTGGTAGTGTTCCAATTAAGAAATTTACTGCATTTGATCATTTTGCATTTTGGGCAGCAAAAGTTTTTTATTATGCTTTTATGATTGCACTTCCAATTTATATTTTAGGCTTTTTACCGTGGTTAGTAGGGTTTTTGGTAATGGCAATGTTTGCAGGTCTGGTACTGAGTGTGGTGTTTCAACTAGCACATACTATTGAAGAAACAGCTTTCCCTGTGCCTGCAGTTGCTACAAATGATATTGAAAACGAATGGGCGATTCACCAAATAGAAACTACTGCAAATTTTGCAACAAAAAACAAACTAATATCGTGGTTGGTAGGTGGACTAAACTTTCAGATAGAGCATCACCTGTTTCCTAAAATTTCTCATATTCATTATCCTGAAATAAGTAAGATCATAAAAAAGACATGTGAAGAATTTAATGTAAAATATATTGAGCACCGCAAAATGCGCCATGCGCTTGTATCTCACGCGTCATATTTAAAAAGAATGGGAAGGGTGTAAGGAGATTTAAAATATTAGACAAAAATTAAAAACAAGAAATAACCCGATGTTGAATAGGGTTATTTCTTTATGAGTCATACAGTTTTTGGTTGATATTTCATTTAAAACATAACTATAAATTGGTTTTCGCAATAGAGGTATGGGGCTTAGAGGACATTGGTATAAATTAAACCTGCATTTATAACAACTTTTTCTTCATAAATCTAAATTATTGTACTGACTCTCCTCCCTCTAAATGATTTTTTAAAGCCATTTTAAGAACCAGTTTATTTTAGTACCTATCTCGGCGGTTGCATTTTTCTGGTTTTCGTTTTCTGTTTCGTTTGTGCACAACAATATTTAATGATCATTTAAGTCTTCAAGGTTTTTGATATCACTAGTGAATTTCTTTTAGGCATTGACGCTTAATTTTAAAAAAAATTGATTTATTTTATTTTAAGCACTGTCTTATAACCTAATGCCGATAACCCTTCCATGTGCCACCGTATTTGTAATGTTCTTTGCTTTTGGCAGAATTGCAACATTCGGTGCAAACAAATATCCACAACTTACCTTTTTCAATTTGTATGCGATAAAATATTGTATCCTCTTTGCTGCAAATTGCGCAGATTTTTGTTTTCATTTATTAGTTTTTGCAGTTTTTTCAAAGTAACAATATTTTTTAAATTGGTATAGTGCATTTACTAACGCAATACGAAAGGATTTGTGAATAACGTTTAAATAGTAGCGGAAAATAAAAGTGCCAAGAAGTATTGGTGAAAAAAAGTACAAAAGACCAAAGGCGCAGGGATGGGATGCAGTAGCTGCCGCAATAGTAAATAGATAATGAGAATAAACTTTATTGCGGCACTACTACAGACAGCCCGTTACAACAGCCACGCAATGGTATTTGCTTACCGCCCCAACAACCCTTAAATTTGCTCTTCAAAATAATTGTATGAGTGAAGAGAAAAGTCTTAATTTTTTAGAAGAAATTATAGAAACCGATTTGGCAGATGGGAAATATACATCGATTGTTACACGATTTCCGCCGGAACCAAATGGCTATTTGCACATAGGGCATGCGACAGCTATTTGTCTAAATTTTGGACTTTCAAAAAAATACCCGGGCTATACAAATTTGCGTTTTGATGATACAAACCCGGTAACTGAAGACACAGAATTTGTTGAAAGTATTAAAGAAGATATTAAATGGCTTGGCTTTGAGTGGAAGCATGAATTGTATGCATCTGACTATTTTGATACGATGTATGAATACGCTGTAACGCTAATTAATAAAGGCTTAGCGTATGTGGAAGATGCAACAGCGGAAGAAATTGCCTTGCTAAAAGGTACACCAACTGAGCCTGGTAAAGAGAGTGCTGCACGAAGCAGATCGGTAGCAGAAAACCTGGAATTGTTTGAAAAAATGAAGAATGGCAAATTTGCCGATGGCACGAAAACGCTTCGTGCAAAAATAGATATGGCGCATACAAATATGCTGATGCGTGATCCATTAATTTACCGCATAAAACATGCTCACCACCACCGCACCGGCGACAAATGGTGCATGTACCCTATGTACGATTTTGCTCATGGGCAAAGTGATTCTATCGAAAATATTACACATTCTATTTGTACGCTCGAATTTATTCCACATAGAGAATTATACGATTGGTTTATTGAAAAACTGGAAATTTACCCATCGCACCAGTACGAATTTGCACGTCGTAATTTGAGCTATACGGTAATGAGTAAA
>JAYUZL010000167.1:0-2358 GCA_043751875.1 Ferruginibacter sp. | reverse complement strand
AAACTATTCTCTTTTATAATAGTTGCCATACAAACACAGTCAACTAAAATACCTTTACTATCTTTCTCGCTTGTAATTGAATAAGAATCTGAATGCATGGTTTTGTTATATTTTATCACATCATTTTTTATCCAAACAGCTTTATTAAATAAATGAACTTTGGAGAAATTACTACAATTGTTAATTGCTAAATTATAATTTTCAACGTCCATCTCGTATCCAAATATGACAGCATCCGGATATCTCACTTTAAGATCCACAATGGTGCATCCAATATTAGATCCCAAATCTACTATGACGGGAGACTTTTTATTTAGATAAACCGAAGGAGTGTGGTGAAACTTGTCAAAAAAAACATAATGAAGAACCTTTCTGTCTATTCCATTCCTACATCTTATTTTCAAATAAATATTATTAAACTCTTTCTTTTTAATATTTAGTTCAATATATTTTTTTTTTAAAAAATAAGAATGGTAATAGTATTTTACTACCATTCCCATTGGGAAAAGGTGCACGTTGAAAATAAAATCATTGAATTGATATCCTAATTTATTAAGCAGGCGACTCATCATTCAACCTAAAGTTTTTATTCTTTTCATTGTAAAATATTTAATTACGATTTCCCTAAAAATGAAAGAGTAATAAGGACTAATTTTATATAATAACCTGAAAAGTTTTGACCCGGCTGGATATATATCCGGATAAATATCCTTAGCCATGCTTACAGACCTCTTCACACTTTTCCAATCTTTTGCAGTAGCTGCATAGGTTGCATTATTTAAAAGCTGCCCAGCTATTTCTTCATAATATTTTCCACCTGTTTGTTCACTTAAAGCAGTCCACACATTTAAAGCAGCCTTGGCGCATTTCGCCTTATTACCGGCTGACATGCTGCCAGGATAATAATAATTTATGCAGGTAAGCTCCGGCTCATAATCAAAAGTTAAACCCTTAATTGCTGCTTTTGTATAAAAAGCTCTGTCTTCGTTGTACAAAACATTCGGATCGGTGTTAAAGCCTGCGATGGCCAAGAAAGATGATTTTTTAATTAGCGCAAAATTCACTACTTTATTAATAATATTAAATTTGATAGGGTTGATTTTAAGCTCTTCAACATTATAATCAGGTTCTCCCATTAACTGATGAGTAACAAAATCTTTATATTGAAAATGCATTAAAATAATATCGGCAACTTCATTTTTATTAACCCACCTGTATGCAGCTTGTGTAAAATTCGGTAATAAATCGTCGTCTGCATCATGAAAATGAAGCCAGTCACTTTTGGCTATTGCGGCCAACCGGTTTTTACCAGTTGAGCATCCCATGTTAATATCGCCCTCAATAACAATTGCTCCCAATGCTTTTGCTATACCGGATGTATTGTCGGTACTGCAATCATTGTAAACCAGTATTTCATCAAAAGGAAAAATCTGTTTTGTGGCAGATGATAAAAGTGTTGGCAGGTATGCTGCTGCATTATATGCTGGTATGCACAATGCTATTGTTGAACTCATCTAAATATATATTTAATGAAAAACTCCCTCCAGCGCATCTGTAAATCTAAATTCCGCCATTTGCATTGCTAGCCTCGTTCCTTTATAATCTGCAGTTTTAAAATAATATTTAATCACATTTACAAAAAATCTGCGATTATTTTTTTTTCTAATCCATACTAATTCGGCGGCCTTTAAAGGTAAGGGCAGTTCTATTAATGCATCTCTTAAATAGCGGTAATTGTTGTACAAATATTCAAACGGTGTGTTTATTGCCTGCTCGTCATGTCTTCGATAGTTAATAAACTCGAAAGGAATTCTTATCAAAGATGAATAACAGGCTGCCTTTAAATTAAAGTACATATCGCCAGCAGCATCATACTTATCTGTATATCCATTAATTTTTAAAAAAAAAGAACGCCTTAAAATTGTTCCACCTGGGCCAATGACAAGTATAGGAGCTTTAAAAAAATGATCATAAATAGCACTTTCTGAGTCTAATTGAATTGGGGTTGATAAAAGTGATTTATACCAATACATTCCAAATGACGATTCAGGGAATTGATTCATAGTTTGAACCAACCGTGCTAAACCATCTGGTAAAACAGTATCGTCAGAATCAACATAAAATATAAATTCACCTGTGGCAAAAGTTGCTGCTTCATTTCTATTATTGAACTGCGTTAATTTTTTTTCATTTAAAAATACCTTTACTCTTTTATCTAAAGTTTCGTACTCTCTTGCAATAGCAACGGTAGTATCTGTGGAGCAATCATCTACAATAATTAATTCAAAATGAGTGTAAGTAGATGCAAGTACACTTTCAATAGCTTCGGCAATATATTGTTCCCGGTTGTACGCTGTC
>JAYUZL010000166.1:0-7038 GCA_043751875.1 Ferruginibacter sp. | reverse complement strand
ATCTCGTGCTGGTTGGTTGGCTTTATCACACAATAATCTTCTAATAGAAACAGCATTGTCGCCATATTTTTTACCACTTACTTCAACCGCAAGTTTTGCGATTTCTATTGGTGGAATTTTATAAAAATCGTAATGTAATATTTCAAATAACAATTCATCGCCACCATAAGAAGTATCATGCTCGGCATTTAAATAGCGCATAATGGTAAGCACCTTATTTATAAAAGCATCTTGTAAAATATTCACACTTCTTTTACTGTAGATGGGGATTTGTTTAAGCCTGCAATATTGTGCAAGCGCTTCGCCATACTTGTTTTCTTTGTAGATAACGGCAATTTCTCCGGCCGGTATTCCGTCCTGTAAAAGTACTGATATAGCAGCTATGATGCCTGCCATCTCTTCTTTTACAGAGTTGTATTCTTTAATTTGAGGATGGTTGGTGAGTAGTTTTTTTTCGGCATGTGCTGCAATCAATTCTTTACTCAACCCTGGTATTTGTGTAACAAGCCGTTCTGTATTTTTACCGATAAGTGTTTTAGAAATATCTAAAATGGGTTGCGTACTTCTGTAATTATTTGTGAGCACAACGGTTATTAAATCGGCTGTATAATGGTTTGCAAACCCCAGCATGTTTTCGACATTTGCTCCTTGAAAACGATAAATACTCTGGTCATCATCCCCCACCACAAAAATGTTAGGGACTTCCCAATAACCAATGAGTTGCTGCACAAGTTTGTTTTGCGTACCGCTTGTATCCTGGTATTCATCAACCAACACATATTGAAAACGCTCCTGGTAATTTGCCAGTATATCTGGGTTTTCTTCAAAGGCTTTTATTACCCAGTTAATCATATCATCAAAATCGTATCGATTGCGTTCCCGCATCAATTGCTGGTAATTTTCAAATTCATTTACGGCTGCCCTTAGCTTTTCTTTCTTCTCTATTTCCTCGTCAATTTTATTTTGCCGCACATCACCTTTTTTAAACTCTTTAGTGGCACGCTTGGCAATATATTCATCCCTTAACGGCAAATCAAGAAAGTACTCTTCTATTTTTTCATTTATAAAATTAGCGGTCCAACCTTCTCTTTTCATGGTGGAAAATAAGCCTCTCAGGTTGTTTATTTCAAAATATACATCGCCTCTGTATCTTTTTAAAGGATGGCTTTTTGGAAAGTTATCTATGAGGGTTTTAAAAAGCTGAATATTCTCCAGTTCAGAAATAGCATCCAAGGAGTTTTTTTCGAAAAGCGATAAATTATCCTGTATTACATCGTTGCAAAAAGCATGAAAAGTATAGATGTTTACTTTGTATGCATCGGCACCAATAAACTGTTGCAATCTTCTCCGCATAGCAATGGCTCCTGCATCGGTGTAAGTTAGGCAGAGTATGTTTTGTGGCGCATTATCAGGCTCTAAAAGTATCTTACCTATGCGTGCAGCAAGTATTTGTGTTTTGCCTGTGCCGGGACCCGCAATTACCATTACCGGGCCTTGTGTAGTATCTACCGCAAGCTGTTGTTCTTTATTTAATTTGTTGTACTCTTCGTTAAATTTGCGTTGAAGCTTTTCACGGTATGCCTGCATGTAAGGAGTTTTGTAAGTATAAATTATGTTGCTGAAAAGTAATTAAAAATGAAGTGATTAAAAATTAAATTCTACACAAACAGTAAATAAAAAAATGAGTAAAGTTTATAACCTGAGCACCGTTCAATTTATACCGTGTTCTTTAGAAAAAGCATGGGAGTTTTTTAGTAACCCTGCCAACCTTGCAGAAATAACACCTGATAATTTAAAATTTAAAATACTCTCCGAAAATTTGGGTGCCATGTACCCGGGGCAGGTAATTGAATATAAAGTGCACCCAATATTAGGCATTCCACTGTATTGGATGACAGAGATTACACATGTGGAGCAGCACAAATTTTTTGTAGATGAACAGCGCTTTGGCCCTTATGAATTGTGGCACCACCAGCATCATTTTAAAGAAGTGCCCGGCGGTGTTGAAATGACGGATTATGTACACTACAAATTACCTTTTTGGTTTTTGGGAGATATTGCCAACACGCTCTTTGTAAAACAACAACTGAAAGGTATTTTTGATTATAGATTTAAAAAAGTGGTAGAGATGTTTGGAGAGAAATAATTCAATTTTCATCTTACCAATAAAAACGATCCTTTCTTATTTAAATTTTCTCCCTTTTCGCAGGTAGCATCTAACATATACACATAGCCACCAGACACCTGGTCAATCCCTCTATATTTCCCATCCCACCCGTTAGAGCGTAAGTTGGGTAATGCATTCTTTATTTCATAAATAATTTCTCCGAACCGATTAAAAACAGCAAACCTGTTTATCATTTTTATCCCACGTGTTTGTGGATAATAATATTTTTTTACGGGTATGTTATCTGGCGAAAATGCGCTTGCCATTTGTAAGTTAGCATAAGCACATGTAATTGAAATATTAACGGTATCTTTTGCAATGCAGTTATTTGTAGTAGTGACTGTTACAAAAAAAGTTCTGGTACTGTCCGCAAATCCACTTGGCTGGGGGCAGTTATTACAATTTAATTTGTCAGAGGGTGTCCATAAATAACCAGTTACATCGCTACTGTAAATAGGAGAAATTGTAAATGGACTGTTGTATGATAAAAGTCTATCAGGACCTGCATTTACAGATGGCAAGGGATAAGCTCGGATTTTTACAACAGCATTGCTGCTATAGCATCCGGCACTATCTGTGAGCGTAACCAAATAGCTAGTATCTGCAATTACTGTTACTACCGGATTATATGTAGTGGTATTGCTAAGCCCAATCTCGGGAGACCATATAACTTTATTACCTGTAGGAGATATTGATAAGGTTACTTTTTCGTTTACGCACGCCGCAACGGCACTTGGTGTGGCAACAGCAGTAAATTTAGGAAAAACTGTAATTATTGCACTATCTCTCAGCGAGCAATTTTCATTAGTTGCAATAGCATATATTTTTGTGCTACCTACCGGTGTTGTAAAAGTTGTATCACAAGTGGCACAGGTTACCATAGTTACAGGTGCCCATTTAAGGGTGTCAGTGTGGTATCCGGTTAATGTTATTGTTTGCCCTGCACAGATTTGAGCAGTCCGCGGGAATACGCGTAAAAAAGGAGATTCCTTTACAGTAATATCTTTTATCAAGGTATCAATACACGCATTTTTGTCTTTAGCTATTAATATTATTGAGTAGTAACCCTCAGCCGGATAAACAAATGCTGCGGGTTTATATGCAGTATCACTTAAACCCGGTATGCCAAATGTCCACGCCCATTTTTTTATTGTATCACTAGCAAGGTAAGGTGATGATGTGTTGGTTATGATAAAATCATTTTTTGCGCAAGAAGCAGAATCGGTAATGTAACTTAGTTTAGGGCCGCCCACTCTAACTGTTTTATTAAAGCGAACTGTATCGGGACAATATTGTGGGCCGTTATCCAGGATTACATAATTTTTGATAAAGTTTCCAAAACTATCTGCATTAATAGAATATGGCGACGGGGAAATAATATTTTGCTGAGCAAAAACCGACCAGCCATATGTCAAAAATGTATTACTGTAATTATTTAAAACCGAAAATTTTGTTGATGCCTTTCTGCATACAAAAGTATCAGGATTTACAAGTGTAGGATTTGCAGTAAATATCGGGTATCCAATAGTGTCTCTGCAGCCTGTGCTGTCATCAGCAATAATAAGTCTGCTATTAAAAGTACCAGATACTGGAAACGTATGTGTGGCATTTTTTGTAAAAACGCTTGCACTGCTATCACCAAAAGCCCATTCTTTAAAATTTTGGTTACCTAAGGACGTATTTGTAAAATTAAATATGTTTTTAGCTGTGCAGGTATTTGCATAACTGTAAATAGCTATTACTCCAATAATATTAATTGTAAATGTGAAGGCTTGCCCGGCGCAGTCGTTGTTATAAGGAGTTACGATCACTTTTTTAATGCCGAGTGAACTGTATTTGTGGCTTGCCTTTATATCGTTGGTAATTTCTTGTGCCCGATCACCATACTCCCATTTATACTTAGTAGCGAAGTCAGATTTTAATGAAAATCTAGCTATTTCGTTGCCACAATAAATTATTTTGTCAGGAAAAGCTTCCAAGATACTTGGGGCCAAACCAAAAAAAATGGAAGGATAGATAAATGTATTTGTACAGCCTTCGAGTGTTGTAATGGTTAAGGCAGGACTAAAATTTCCTGCGGTTGAATAAACATGGGTTGTACTTGAACCTGTTGTATTGCTTATTGCAGAACCGTCGCCAAACGACCATGCATAATTTGTTACTTTGCTACCCGGGGGAATGTCAACTGCAGTGCCGGAAAAAGTTACGTTTGCAGGGGCACACCCATTTATAGGACTTACTGTTGAAGTAATAAGTGGAATCTTAACTTGAACTAAAAAATTGTTTGAATAAGTACAGCCAAAGGTATTGGTAACCTTTACGCTCGTGTTATATATACCAAAACTTGTAAAATTATGGTTAATGCGGCTGCTGTTACTTAACACCTGCGGACTTCCATCGCCAAACCCATAAAGAAATGTTGCGTTTGGTGAAGCAGTAAGACTATTAAAACCCACCGTATCTGGCTTACATATGTAACTCCTATTAGCAGTAAAATTTGCTGTAACACCCGGGTTTACCACAATTGTTTGAATGGTTTCTAATGCAGAATTACTAAAGACTGCCACAAGTTTTACAACGTAAGTACCCGCTGTATAGGTCATGCTTGGAATAGCACTGTTGCTGGTTTGTCCATTACCGAAATGCCATGTATACCCAACTAGATTACCGGTACTACTAGCTTTAAAATTAACCACTGCCGGGCTGCAAAGAATTGTGTTCCCGTTAGCACCCGCATAGGTAAACGACACCGTTTGGCTAAAACCAATAAAATAAAAAAAGCTTAAAAACAGGGAAATAAAAATTTTAAGCACTAACTGTAAATTATTGAATAAGTGTAAATTTTTTATGAGCATACCCATCCGTAAAGGGTAACTATATCAACAAAAAAACACATTAATTACTTCTTATCAACGTTTGTTGAAAAGTTTTTTTGGAGATTGTTTGTATCTTCTTGTTACTCAACTCATATATATAAAAATTGTATGCCAATTTACCGCCTCGTATAATTGGGATTGTTGCAATAGAATCTATTTTGCTATAATAGTTTCCAAATGCTTTTTTTGCATCAAAATAATCGTAAGAATGTACAACGGCGTAGGCTGTATCCATTTTTATGTTTATGGTATCATATTTTAAACGCCATGCATAATGGTGAACATCTAATACGGAACCCAACCCAATCATTTTTATGTTTAGCGGCCTGGCAAAATAGTATTCATCGTGGGCCCCCCACCATGTATTACAAAGCATTGGGGCTTTTGATGTTAGTTTCCTTGATTTATAGATGGCAGCAAATTTTTCTCCGCCTTCCTTCCAGCCATAGGCATCTAAACTAATATCTGTTTTTCCTAAAGCTGCACCAGCTTCGTTGCTGAATGTACCGGGATAAAAATTTACTGCTGTTATAATTAAGGCTATTAAGATAACATTGTAGCTAAAGGCTGATCTGGTAAAGAGGTTAAATTTTGCAATACTCATTTCTGATAACCCAATAGCGGCTATTGGCAGCAAAGAAATATATGCGGGTCCGCTCCAGTGCGGTAATGTTGTACGGAACATGGAAAGGAAGAAAATAACGACCAGTAGTGGAACACCCATCAACTTAAAAACTTTTATTGCACTACCGGTACTTGACGGGTGTTTTTTTGTAAAGAATAAAATGATCAACCCAATTGTAAAGGGATTATTTAAAATAAACTGCCCTACTGTTTCTCTCAGCAACCCCATAAAATTAAAGCCACTTTTTTCATTTACCACCACCCTTTCCCCATGAAAACGAAAAGTGATAAAATCGTTCTGTATATTCCATGTAAGTATGGGCGAAATAATTATTGCGGTTACTGCTGCTGAAATATAGAGCGCTTTATTGCTTAACCATGAGCGCCTGTAAAACACTGCATATAAAAATACGCCGCCCCATAAAAATACCGCATGCACTTTACTCATAATACTGAGCCCTGCACATGCACCAAAACATAACCATGGCAATATTTTTTTATCATCACGCAATATTTGTGTTATAAAATACATACTGGCGGTCCAAAATACCAATTGTGGTGTATCGGGGAAAATAAAGAGCCCGGCAGTTATTGATGCGTAGAAAGAAATATTGTAAAGAAATACGCCTGCAAAACCTGCTCTTGCAGTACTAATCGCTGTAATTGCTTTGTAAATAAAAAAAGATGACAATGCACAACCCACCAAACTACCCAGCCTTATAAAAAAAAGAGAATCTTGTAATGCAAGGTTTGCTGTAAAAAACTTTATCCATATAGCGACCATTGGTGGATGATCAAAATAATTTATTTGGAGCTGCTGAGCATAGGTAAGATAATAACTTTCATCATTACCTAGATTAAGAAAAGAAGAAAAAAGTAACCTTAAAAAAGTAAAAACCACCACCAACCACACAGACTTTTTAGCAATTAATTTATCAGTCTGAAGTGCCGAAATCATATTTATAAACAATTAACTGTAAAGATAATTGGATAATATAAATGAAAGCATGGAATATGAATTATCCTTTTACGTTTCAATATGTGGGGTCAAAATATTATCGATCCGCAACAACAGCGTTCATTCTTACTCCAAAAAGAAAGCATTGCTTCTTTCATTTATGACCTGTATTATAAAAATGTAATAATTCTTTGCTGACAATCATGTAGTTGTGAATGTGTAGAATAAAAAAGCTTTGCAACTTGTTGTTTTAAAACTAATTTATACACTACTTTTACACCTCAATAAAATAAGCTGCGGGGATAGCTGCAGCCTCACTTAAACAAAAAAACAATGAGCAAATTACATTTCACTACAAAACATGCTAACGAGGCTACCGTTACACACAATTGGTATGTTGTGGATGGTACTAA
>JAYUZL010000165.1:0-3250 GCA_043751875.1 Ferruginibacter sp. | reverse complement strand
ACTTCATCTGTTGACACAGAAAGTGAGCAGTTAATTCAGCATGCGATTGAGAAATTAATAACCGGACGCACTTCAATAATAATTGCACACCGTTTATCTACCATTAGAAAAGCAAATAAAATTATGGTCTTGGATAAAGGGGAAATTATAGAAGTGGGCTCTCACGAAGAACTGATAGCAAAGAAAGGACAATATTATCAGTTGCATAAAATGCAATTTGAAAAGCAGCAAACGACCGGATTATCTGTTTGATTTTACCTAACTATTTTAGTAAATTGCAGCATGGATTTTGAAAAAATAAATAAAGTATCATTAGAATACAATATTTTAAATGAAACGGGTGCTGACTTCGAAAAGGCAGAGATAGATTTGTTAAAAGATGCTTTAAACCGTTCCTATACCGAAAGGTTTTTAATGACAACACGGTTATATAAAATTCAGCTTACACTTCGCAGGGCAAAAATTACCCATAAGCCTTACCATCTTAATAAATAGTTTTTTTCATGGATATTCTCGATGAAGAAATAATAAAATTTTGGAAAGCTCTTTAGGACAATACTGTTCGGTACATTATGGTAGGGGTTTGCAACCAATATACACGGGTATCAGCGATATACCGCTGATATGGATATTTGGATTGAAGATTCACTTGCTAACAGAGTTAATTTAAGAGCTGCATTTAAAGACGCTGGCATGGGTGATTATTTTATGATGGAAAGAATGCAATTTGTGGCAGGATGGACAGACTTCACATTAAACAATGGTTTAAAATTAGATATTATGGTTGTTATGAAAGGTTTGGAAGCATACACTTTTGATGAATGTTTTCAAATAGCAACCATTGCAGATATTGAAAATATTAAAATTCCATTCCTTCATTTAAATCAACTTATTGCTAATAAAAGGGCAGTCAATCGAAATAAAGATAAAACGGATGTTGCAGAACTTGAAAAAATAAAGCTGCTGCGAAAAGAAATGGGACAGGATTAAAATGATGAAAAGAAATGGTATAAAAATTCTCTTTTCTCCTTCCCCATTTATATGTTAAACCCCTATCTTTGCGGCAAATTTCAAGTACGATATGGCATTTAGGAGCATCAAAACTATACTGGTATTGGTTTTTATGACAATTTTTCTGTCATCATCTTATAAGACGGCTGCACAGCAAGAAGAAGCAAAACCAGCAGAAGAACATTCAGCACAAAAGAAAGAAGGCTTTAATGCCAAAGAAGTAATATTTGGCCATATCATGGATGCCCATGAATTTCATTTCCTTGAATACGAAGGTAGCGATGGTCAAAAACATCCTGTGTCTATTCCTTTACCGGTTTTATTATATTCTCCCCAAAAAGGGTTTTCCAGTTTTATGTCTTCTGCATTTGAACATGGCCACAAAGAAGTAAATGGATATAAACTAAATGAAGATGGCAAAATAATACCGGTAGATGCAGATGTAAAAGTGTATGATTTTTCTTTAACCAGGAATGTGGTACAAATGATATTGGCGTTGGCTCTATTAGTTTGGTTAATGATAAGCGTGGCAAAATTGTATAGCAAAGGGGAAGGTGTAACCACAGCTCCAAAAGGCAAACAAAACCTGGTGGATGTAATGGTGGTATTTATTAGGGATGAAGTTGCCAGACCAAATCTGGCACATAAAGTAAACAAATATCTGCCTTATCTGCTTACAGTCTTTTTCTTTATTTTGATAAATAATATTATTGGATTAATTCCCGGTACAGCGAATGTTACCGGTAATATTGCTTTTACAATTGTCTTGGGCATTATATCATTTCTAGTAATAATGTTCAGTTCCAATAAACATTATTGGGGGCATATTTTTAATCCTCCGGGAGTGCCGGGCTTTGTAAAACCAATTTTAGTATTGGTAGAATTTTTAAGCGTTTTTATTAAACCATTCGCTTTAATAATCAGGCTATTTGCCAATATGGTAGCAGGCCATATCATTATAATTTGTTTAATCTCTTTGATTTTTATTTTCGCACAAATAAATCCGGCTATTGGCTGGGGATCTTCACTAGTATCAATTGCCTTTACGATATTTATCTATTTTATTGAAATACTGGTTGCTTTTTTACAGGCCTTTATTTTTACAGTGCTCACAGCCGTTTTTATAGGTCAGGCATTTGAGGGTGAGCATCCTAAACAAGATCATCTGCCGGATGATGCTGTTATAATTTAACTTGTTATTTTTTAATCATTATAAAACAGAAGTATGAGTTTAATGACCGTTTTTTTAGCTGGTGCAGGCGCACTTGCTAACGCAGGTGGTGCGGTTGGTGCCGGATTGGCAGCAATGGGTGCTGGCATCGGTATTGGCCAGATAGGTAAAGGAGCTGTAGAAGCAATTGCCCGTCAGCCAGAAGCCTCTAATGATATTCGTGCGAACATGATTCTGGCTGCTGCTCTCGTTGAGGGTGCCGCATTGTTCGCCATCATTATTGGTTTCCTTGCTATGGTGCTGTAGTAAAAAGTTTGACAAGTTTACAAGTCTTCAATGGGGTTAAAATATTTTTTTAAAACTACTGAACTGATCAACTTTAAAACGCATTACTGCATCCAAAGTACAGGACGGCGGATGCAGTAATTTTAAATTTTTTTACAATAACAAGTTTATGGTAACGTGTTGCGTAATTTATTTTGGGCTATGTTATTGAGTTAATGACAATATATTTAAATTAAAAGCTCCCTAAGGGAGATGGAGGATAAAAAAATGCAATTATTAACACCAGATTTAGGATTATTTATTTGGACATTATTGGCTTTTCTAATTGTGTTCTTTATCCTTAAAAAATATGCATGGCCCGCCATTATTAAGGGGCTAAATGAAAGGGAAGAAAATATAGCCAGCTCCATTGCTACTGCTGAAAAAGTAAAGCTGGAAATGGCACAGTTAAAAAATGAAAATGAAGCATTTATGGTAAAGGCAAGAGAAGAAAGAACATTGATGCTAAAAGAAGCGAAGGATACCAAAGATAAAATAATAAGCGAGGCTAAAGAACAGGCTAAAGAAGTGGCTGCAAAAATTGTAGCAGATGCTCAGACGACTATTAACGATCAGAAAATGGCTGCCATTACAGAAATGAAAAACCAGGTAGGCAAACTGGTAATAGAAGTGAGCGAAAAGATTTTGCGTAGGGAATTATCTGATAAAACAGGTCAGGAAACTTACATTAAACAACTATCCCAGGAAGCAAAACTAAATTAGAAAACAACCCAATAACTCACA